>CAZTAR010000056.1:0-15567 GCA_964611695.1 uncultured Planctomycetaceae bacterium
GGACAAGCCGCCAGTGGCACCTATGCGTCTTTCGTCAGGGTTCTTCGCAGTGGCCCTCAGCGCGATGAAGATCGGCCAAGTTTGCAAGGTCGTTGACGACGAGGTCGGGCTGCACGTTGGTATTCGGCACGGGTGTTGCGCCCGTTCCGGCTCTTCCCGAACGGCGGTTGACCCACACGGTGCGAAGACGCAGCGATTGGGCCGGCACGTGGTCGTGATAGAGGCTCTGGGCGACGTGAAGTACCTGTGTTGGCTCGACGCCCATCTCCCGCAATCGCCGAAGCGCGTATTCAAAGTTTCGCAGGTCCGGCTTGTACGAGCCGACTTCCTCAGCGGTGATGATGGCGTCGAACGCCACGCCGAGTTTGGCGTTGCTGTGAGTAAAAGACGCGCGGTCGATGTTGGAGATGATGATCAGCTTGTAGTGCTGCTTGAGATACAGGAGCGCCTCGGGGCTGTCGGGAAACGCGGGCCAGTCGGCGACGGACCGGCTGAACGCGTCCAACTCGGCCGGTGAGACATCCGCGCCGAGCTTCGTGGCGATATCCGAAAGGACCGCTCGCAAAATGTCGGGGTAGGGTTTGCCAGGCGTTGCCGCTTCCTGCTTCGGCTCGGATTCTGAATAGAGGCTCAGGAGTTGCTCTGACTCCACATTCAGGCCACATCTTCGCAGCCAGGGTCCGAGGGCGTCCAGGATGCCGCGTTCCCAGTCGATGAGCGTGCCGTAGCAGTCAAACGTCAGGGCTTTGAAACCTCTGAGTTTGAAGTCCGCGGTGTTCATGGAACTCGTCCTCGCCCGAGAAGGTCGCAGGCAGCGGGGCTGGGTTTGGCCGTTAGCACGCTGTCTGGTTTTCGCTATTACACCTGGACGCGTAGTTTATAGTAGCGGCTGGGGATGGACGTTGTACACTTAGAGTGCGTTACATGCGGAAAAGGGCAGAGACGCGGGGAGCGAGAATGTGGCGAAGGCTAGAGTGGCTCGGCGGCAGGGCCGATGAGTTTGAGGTGCTCGGAGACGGGATAAGAATGACGTTGAAATGTCCACGGTGTTCGACTCGCAATCTCGCACAGGCTGTGTTCTGCGGGCGATGCGGGGTGAATCTGCAGGCTCCGAAAAAGGAGGCCGTGCCCTGCAAGAAGCCGACGCCGGCGCGGCATCCCGATCTGCTCGATCCCCCCGAGGGTTTTCGGGAGGTTGGCGGGATGCCCGGGCTCCACTACCGCTGGGCGGCGGCGTGGGGCGGGTCGATGTTGTTGGGAACGGAGACGATTGCCGTCGTCATCTTCAACGGCGGGTATGCGTTGGAGGAGGTCGTATTGAGCATCTATGGCCTGGACGCGGCAGGGGACGAAGTGTTCTGCCTTGACATGCCCATGAATTTGCTACCTCGCGGCCGGGAGACGACTCTCGAGGTGCCCTCGTATGAGATGTCAGCGCCGGCGAGCGATTTGACTGTGTCACTTGTTTCCGGGAGGTACGCTTCACCGGAATAGACCCCGCCCCGTAGCGGGAGAAAGGAACGGACCGATGCCATTGATCGTAATTGGTGTTGTCGTTGTGATCGGGATGATCCTGATTTTGAGCGGCTTGTTTACCGTGGCGCAACAAACGACGGCGGTCGTCGAGCGGTTCGGCAAGTTCAAAACGCTCGCCCACCCAGGTTTGAATTTCAAGGTGCCCATCTTCGACCGCGTCGCCGGGCGTATCACGCACCGTGTTCGCGAACTGGAGGTGGACGTCGAATCCAAGACCAAGGATGACGTCTTCGTGAACCTGAAGATCGCCGTGCAGTTCTTCGTTCGCGAGAATGCGGAGGATATCAGCGCTGCACAGTACAAGCTCATGAACCCGGGCGAGCAGATTCGGTCGTACGTGTTCGATACGGTTCGGGCCCTGGTGCCGGAGATGCTGGTCGACAGTGTATTCTCAGAGAAAGAGAAGATTGCCTTGGCTGTCAAGGAGCGGCTTGAGCACACGATGCAGCAGTTTGGCTACACGATCCTCCAATCACTGGTAAACGACATTCAGCCGGACGCGAAGGTCAAGACGGCCATGAACCACGTCAACGCGACGGCTCGAATGAGGGAAGCCGCGAAGAACGAAGCCGAGGCCAAGAAGATTCGCACGATTGCCGAGGCGGAGGCGGAAGCGCGGGCGAAGGAGCTGCAGGGCGTCGGTATCGCGCGGCAGCGGCTCGCGATTGCCAACGGCCTGAAAGTGTCGGTCGGGGCCTGTTCCGAAGCGGGCATCTCGCCGGAAGAGGCCACGAAGATGGTTCTCCTGACGCAGCACTACGATACCGTGACGGCCGTCGGCGCGAACTGCAAGGCCACCATCATGATGGTGCCCTACACCCCGGACGGGATGAAGCAGGTCGGCGATCAGATCACCCAGGCTTTGATCACCACGGCGGAGTCTGAGAAGCCGCCGGTGGTGAGGAGGGAGTCGGACATTGCGGATGTGGCGAACGCGTGAAGGCAGTCGCTGACTACTGATAGCTAATAGCTGTTAGCTGTTAGTCAAAAAGATGTTTGACGGGGTACGGCTGCAAGAACGCGGTCGTGCCCCGTTTGTGTGTTGTGTGTGGCACCGCCGTCTCGGCGGTGGAAGCGAGGAGGCCGAGTACCGTTGCTTCACCGGCGAGACGCCGGTGCCACAGGGAAAGCGAGTGTTACAGGGAAAGCCGGTGCCACAGGTGAAGCCTGTGTCCCAGGTGAAGCCGGTGTCCCCGGTGAAGCCGGTGTCCCCGGAGGAACCGGTGTCCCCGGAATGCCGGAAACGCCCATCTCAGGGCGATTCGACTTCGGTGTTCAGAAATCGGTAGAACGCGCGATCCGTTCGAGCTACCCTGCTGTCATGAATTCGACTCTCTCAACGCCTTCGCAAGCCGAAATGTGGCAAGCCGTACAGGATCGCGACGCCTCCTATGACAGCGTGTTCTTTCTGGGCGTTCGTACGACCGGGATCTTTTGCCGACCGAGCTGCCCGGCGCGCAACCCAAAGGCGAAGAATGTGGAATTCTTTCCATCGGCGAAGGAGGCACTCCTAGCGGGGTACCGGCCCTGCAAGCGGTGCCGCCCGATGGATACGGACGGCCGTCCGCCTGCATGGATCACACGGCTCTTCGCCTTTGTGGAGCAGACACGCGGCTCTCGGATTCGAGATCGAGACTTACGGGCCCAATCAATCGATCCTGCCCGGGCCCGGCGATACTTCAAGAGGCATTACGGCATGACTTTTCAGGCGTATCACCGGGCGAGGCGTCTTGGCGAGGCGCTCGGTAAGATCAGGCGGGGCGGCGATCTCACGGACGTGGGCCTCGAACAGGGGTTCGATTCGGCCAGCGGCTTTCGTGACGCGTTCGGTAAAGCCTTTGGCGGCACGCCGGGCAAGAGCCGGGCTGGCGACTGCATCGTCATCGCGAGTGTCGAGAGCCCGATCGGTCCGCTGCTGGTCGGTGCGAACTCCCGCGCGGTCTGCCTGTTGGAGTTTCCCGATCGCCGGGCGTTGGAGACGCAGATTGCCACTCTGCGCAAGCGATTCGACTGTGCCATCGTGCCCGGCGAGAATCGGTGGTTGAAGAAGTTGCGATCGGAGTTGGGGGAGTATTTCGCAGGCAAGCGGCGGGAGTTCAGCGTGCCGATCGAGTATCCCGGCACGCCGTTTCAACAGGCGGTGTGGCAGCGCCTCTTGGAGATTCCCTACGGCGAGACGCTTTCGTACGCCCAATTGGCAGCCAACGTCGGCAGACCCGGCGCTCAGAGGGCCGTCGGCACGGCAAACGGCAAGAACCGAATCGCGATCATCATCCCGTGCCACCGCGTGGTGAACAAGAGCGGCAAGCTCGGCGGCTACGGCGGCGGGTTGTGGCGCAAACAGTTTCTGCTGAATCTGGAGCGTGGCGAAACGGAGCTGTTCGGCTGAAGAGTTCTGGAGTTCCAGAGGGTCCGCAGTGCAAACCATGGCTGGGGGCCTGGATTCACACCATTCGCCATTAAGTCTCCTTGCTGGGCCACCATCGCCAAAACAGGACCACCAGCGTCCAAACGTAGTAGTACACGAATTGAGCGACGGCAAACGCCATCCAATCCAGTGCTTTGGTCGTGTAGGTATCGAAAGAAAGCCAATCAGCGACAGCGAGGCCGGGGAGGAAGACATCCGCAAGGAGACGATCCGCGATATCCACACCTGACAACGGATCACCGGCTTGATAGTTGAAGTAGCCAAACCTCCAGAAGAAGAGACCCAGGAATGATCCAAGGAGGCAAACCGGTAAGGTCCACGGTATGGCCCTGAGGCAAAGTCGTGAGATCTCGGTACTCAATTGGCGTTTGTCAGTCATCTTATTCAAACGCGGTCAAACCGGGGCCAGTCATTCTGTCTTCTCGTTCGCCTCCTTTTTATGTCAGACTGTGTCGTCTGGTCTTGGAGCCGGCAGGTCGGCTCAACAGCTACGGGTGCTCGTAGGGCCAGAAGACGTAGTCGCCGCGACTTTTGGGGTCGTTCCATTTTGGATTTTGCCGGCCGCCGTCGTCTTTGCCGTCGAGTCCGACAGAGTAAAGCAAGGGCTGACCGTCCTTCAGTTTGTATTTGAACGACTTGCCGGAGAGCGGGTCTTTGCGCAGCGTCTTGAGACCCTTGAGGCCGAGCTTCTTGTCGATCTTCTTGAGGCTCTTGGGCCACTTGCCGTGCTTGGCGTGGTGGGCGTGGATCGCGAGGGTCAGGAGTGTGCCGCGTCGAACGACCTCCGTATGCAACTGCAAGAGATAGGACCTGGCGAAGCCGGGCATCATCATGCTCAGAAAGGGGTGGCTTTGAATTTTTGATGCCTGATCCGTCTCGAATTGGGCAAGCTTGTTGGCGTTCTCACGGTTCAGCGGACCTGACGCGATGTCAATGGCGGTCTGGAAGTGATCGTCGATGAGGCCGGCCGTCGCGCGGGGGTCGAATGGGCCGGCATCCTGCGACGCGGGATCGGTTGCCGCGCCGGTCTGGCTTAAGAAGGTTTTCCATGTGCCGGCATTGAATCGGCCATTTGGGAAGAGCACTTGGAGTGTGTTCAGGGTGGACGCCCATTCGACATAGTAGGGACGTGACGGATTCACCTTGGCAGGATCATCCCGGCGAATCATCTTAAACAGTTTGGCGATGTCTTTGCCGGTAATCACTTCTTCGGCCAGTGCCGCGCGGGCAGTATCATAGACGAGGCCCCGTTCGGCGATACCGACCATCGCGCTGAAGAGCCAACTCGCCTGTTGCATGTGGTCCGCATTCCGCAACACGACGCGGCACGCGCCGAGCATGACCTTGGGTTGGTTCTTTTTCTTCATCCAAGCGCGGGCGAGGATAGCCTCGGCACCGGTGCGGCTGCTGGCGGGATTGGGCATCAACATTGCGAACAGCAGCTTCGTCTCCGGTGGGGCCGGCTGCCAGTAATCCTGGCGTTCAACCGCTTTCTCCAAGATGTTGAGGTACGGAGCACACTCGCTGAGATAATCGGCCAATTCGGCGTGATCTTTGGGAGACCACACACGCCCTTTCGTTTTGCTTAACTGTTCTCTGACCAAGCCTTCAGGACTGGGAATACCACGATCATGCGTCTTGTCGGGGTAGAGACCTTGGTAGAGTTCGTAAGCGTTTTCCGTCTTGCCCTGGCTGACGAAGTCGTTGTGCCAGGCGATGTAGTCGACCTGCTTGTCGAAGGTGAGCGGCGGGGGACGGTCGGGCGTGACGGTGGGCAGGCAGGCGGTTGTGAGTAGGGCTGCGATCGTTGACATCAGGAACATTTCATGCCTCCTTTGTGTGGCTGAGCGAAGGGTGCGTCTCCGACAGCAGTTTGGACGATTCGCGTAGCTTATACGATACCCCTTGTGGAGGCAGGAGTGCTATTACAAAGTCGGGGCGTCTTTGGAGGCGGTAGAACTGGAATCAGCGCCCCGATCGAAGGGAGCAGTTTGCGCCCGTGTCGAGAGGCCCTTTCGGCGAGCGGTAACCGCTTGCTGACACGGGCGGCTCTGACCGGTGGTCAGGGACTTTGCTTCAACAGGCGGTGGAGTTGAAGATGGTTTGAGCGGTAAGCCTTTTACGGCTCGTGCATTGAATCGGCCGTCTGAACGGGGGGTTTATTGCTGAGGTGGGCAAGGACTGGCTGAAGTGCTCCGGCGATGGTGCTTGCCGCCAAGCGGTTACCCTCTTCTTTGAGGTGAACGTCGTGTGGCTGGCAGATCGTATCCGCGCCCTCTGCGCTGAGCATATCAGCTAGATCCGTATGGGCGATCCCACTGGAATCAAGGAAACGGCGAATATACGCGAGAGCTGCGACACTCCGCGCGTCGCCTTCCATCTCGCCGCGACCCACGGCGATAATCGGCCGGAAAGAAATTCCCCTGCGGTGACAATCGCCATCAATGGCGAGCATATATCGTGCGAATGATTCAGCGCCCTCTTCATCCGTGATTGCGTTCTCACGGAGGTCGCGTTTGATCGCGTACAGCTTCTTGTTCAGTCGGTGCCAGACAACGGAGCGATTCAGACCGGGAAAATGGTATAAGCCCGCCGGCAATGCCGAATGATAGCGTCTGCCCTCATACGTCATGAGGCCGTCCGAAATGCGCCGCGGCAAGGTATCGTGGCCGTATTCCTCCACAAGGCTGAAATGCAGATCGGCGAGATCATTCCCCGGAAAAACCACCATCACGATGACATCAGGTTCGAGGGCGTATCCCTCAGACCGAAGATACAAGTCGTATTGCATCGGGCACGACCCGTGAAAGCCGGCGTTGATCACCTCGACGCGGTCTCGACCAGCCGCCTCAAGGTGGGCCTGTACCAAGCGCGGGATCGTGTCCGCGTCGTCCACGCCGTAGCCGTAGGTGAACGAATCGCCTACAAACAGAATCCTCAGAGTCCCCGGAGTCTTGTGTCGCGAAAACTCCGCGCCACGATAGCCCATTGAATTGATCGTTATCCGGCGACCACCCTCAATCTCGTAGGTGCCTGGAATCAGTGAGAAAGGCAACACGTCGTCTTCGGCGAAGCATGTGCCGAGTTTCTTGTCGAAGACCTTGATCTTCCAGTCATTGCGGACCGTCGTGCGGCCCTGGTATGCCCACGAGTCCTTCACAAACAAGAATGCTTCGACGGCGAGGCAGACGAAGACAAAAACAACGATCGGGGAAACTACGGCGATTGACAGCCTCAGGAACCAACCACGTATTCCAGTCGGAAGGCGCCGACGGCCGTGCGAGCCGAGAGAGGCGGGGGCGGCGTCCTTTTGTTCAGGATTAGTCATACGCTGTTTATCGTCTGGCACTTCTCCAGAAGTGGACTCAATCAGTGGAACCGGAGGGGTGGCCCCAACTGTCCGAGCCTCCACCAGAATGGCTGTGTCACGATTCTTCGACCGATGATATACTGAATGCTAGAATCGCCGTTCCTGTCCGTTTAAGACCACCGGCGAGACGCCGGTGCCACAGTTGTGGTGCAGTGTTTTTGGATCGGGTCGGGCCGGCGTTAGAGATTAACCTTTCACTTTCTGGGAGTACGCGGCAATGACGGGAGACGGTGACGCATCGGATGAGGATGGAACAGCAGACTCTTCACCCTTAGCCAAGGTGCGGAACATCGGGATCGCCGCGCACATTGACGCCGGCAAGACGACGACGACGGAACGTGTCCTCTTTTATGCCGGTCGAAAACACAAGATCGGCGAGGTGGATGACGGCACCACGTCGACCGATTTCGACGAGCAGGAGCAAAACCGGGGGATCACCATCTTCAGTGCCGCAGTGACCTTTCCGTGGCGAGACCATTCCATCAACCTGATCGACACGCCCGGGCACGTGGACTTCACGGCGGAAGTCGAGCGGAGCCTCCGCGTGCTGGACGGGGCGATCATCGTCTTCGATGCCAAGGAGGGCGTTGAGGCGCAGTCGGAGACAGTCTGGCGTCAGGCGGACAAATACGCCGTTCCGCGGATCTGCCTGGTGAACAAGATGGACAAGATCGGAGCCGATTTCGAGTCGTCCGTGGCGTCGATGAAGAAGCGGCTGGAGGCGAACCCGGTGCCCGTGCAAGTGCCGATCGGTGCCGAGGGTACCTTCGAGGGCGTTGTCGATCTGATCACGCTGAAGGCCTACCGGTTCAAGGGCGATCAGGGCGGGACCGTTGAAGAGGACGACTATCCGGAGTCGATGAGGCCGGAGGTGGCGCGATGGCGTTCCAACCTGTTGGAAAAGGCAGCCGAGGCGGATGACGCCTTGATGGAGAAGTATCTCGAAGAACAGCCGTTTGAGGCGGAGGAGATTCGCCGGGCCCTGCGTCGTGCGACATTGGCTCGCGAAATGCAGCCGGTCTTCTGTGGTTCGGCGTTGCGAAACATCGGTGTGCAGCGTGTGTTGGACGGCGTCGTGGACTACCTTCCTTCGCCGTTGGAGCGGCCACCGGTGGTGGGGGTGCGGTCGTTAAAGGACCCGACGCCGGTCACGCGTTCGCCGAGCCCGAATGGGCCTTTTGCCGCGCTTGTTTTCAAGGTCGTCGCGGAGAAGCCGCTGGACCTTTATTACCTGCGGATCTACAGCGGAAAATTGCGGGGCAACACGCGCGTCTTCAACGTGAACACCGGAAAAAAAGAGAATCTCAGCCGGGTATTCCGCATGTTCGCCAAGCGACGCGAACAGATCGATGAGGCACTGGCCGGCGACATCGTGGCGGGTGTCGGTCTCAAAGAGGCCCTGACGGGGCACACACTCTGCGATGTGAACAATCCGGTCGTGTTGGAACAGATCATGTTCCCCACGCCGGTGATCAGTGTGTCGGTGGAGCCGCGGAGCACGAAGGATCGTGATTTGTTGGGTGATGCGTTGGAGAAGCTCTCACGCCAGGACCCGACTTTCCGCCACAGCTTCGACAAAGAGACAGGCCAGACGCTGATTAGTGGTATGGGCGAACTGCACCTTGAGGTTCTCGCGCACAAATTGGGAACGGATTATCGTGTTCCGATAAACTTGGGCCGTCCCCGTGTGGCCTACCGGGAGGCGATTCTGAACTCGGCCCAGGCGGAGGGGAGTTTCCTTCGGCAGATTGGCGGTCAGACCCAGTTCGCGTCGGTGACGATTGCCGTGGCGCCCATCGTCGTCAAGAAGGGGCAGGATACATTTGAATTTGTCAGCGAAGTGGACGGTGCGACGGTCCCGACTGAGTTCGTCGATGCGGTGGAGCGTGGGATTCGCGATTGCCTGCAAGTCGGCGTTCTGGCGGGATACGAGATGCTGAATATCCGTGCGACATTGCTGAATGCCGTCGTTCGTGAAGATCAGTGTTCGGTCATGGCGTTCGAGAATGCCGCGAGAGTGGCGTTTGAAGAGGCCTTGCAGAAGGCGGGACCGGTGATTCTCGAACCGATCATGAAGCTGGAAGTCTCCGCACCGGAGGAATATTTTGGGGCCGTCAGCGGCGACTTGAGTGCTCGTCGGGGATTGATTCAGGATACGGACACGCGGGGTCAATATCGCGTGATTCATGCCCAGGCCCCGCTTGCGGAGATGTTCGAGTACGCCACGAAGCTTCGGACGCTGACCCAGGGCCGTTCGAGCTGGTCAATGGAGCCGCTGGATTACCAGCCGATGCCTCCCGCCCAGCAGCAGGCCTTGTTGAAACGATATGGCTACATCGGTTAGTGCGCTTTCACGCCCAAAACATCGGGTGGTACGGGCGTCCCGCCCGTTCGAAATCAGGTTGGCATGGCCTTGCACGGGCGAGACGCCCGTAACACCTGACTCGCCTATTTAGCCGTGACAATGCTTAGGGGGAGACACACGTTTCAGCACTCACCCGGGCAGACCCTGAAGGGGGGCAAACTCCTCAACGCCATGATGGGTCTTTTTTACGCGCGTGCTTGAGACAAGAAAGGCCGGAAAGTCGGCGAAATCGGGGGGAAAATGGAATCGAAGAAAAGGTGATTTCCAGGGTTGACAGGCGAGAATGCGGTGGTAGGATGCCGGGTCTCGTTTTGCTTAGGGTTGCCGGTCCGTAGTGCCGGCAAGGTTTGAGGAGAAACTGTGGCTCTCGATCGGATTCGGATACGGATGGAAGCGTACGATCACCGTGCTTTAGATAGTTCGGCACGGGAGATTGTTGAGCACGCGAAGCGGACAAACGCGCGGGTGCGTGGTCCCATCCCGTTGCCGACGCGGATCGAACGATACACGGTTTTGCGAAGCCCGCACGTTGACAAGAAGTCTCGCGAGCAGTTCGAGATGCGCACGCACAAACGCGTGGTTGACATCTTCGAGCCGACGGCGCGGACGGTCGAAGCGTTGAACCGCTTAGTGGTTTCGGCGGGTGTATTCGTCAAGATCAAGGCATAGGTCACGAACCGTCGCATGTTTCATGCGGTTGTTCCTCTGCGATCTGGTCTCTTCGAAATCCTTTTTAGCAGACAATGTGGCGCGTGAGTTTGATCGCGCGTGTGGATGAGATTTCCACGGGGTAAGAGAGGTTTTTTGCCTCATGTACGCGGCGATTTTGGGGAAAAAAATCGGTATGACCCGGGTGTTCGATGACGGGGGTGCAGCGATCCCGGTCACCGTCGTCCTAGCGGGTCCGTGCCCGATCCTTCAGGTCAAGACGAAGGACGTTGATGGTTACGAAGCCGTACAGTTGGGTTTCGACAGGGCCAAGCCGAGCCGATGCGCGCGTCCGCAGATTGGACATGCCCGCAAGGCCAATGCGGCGCCTCAGCGGTTTGTCCGTGAGATTCGCCTGGTCGAACCGACTGAGCGAGCGATTGGCGAGGTCGTCACCGTAGATATGTTCGAAGAGCAGGAAATCAAGTTCGTCGACATTGTTGGAACGACGATCGGCAAAGGCTTTCAGGGTGTGATGAAGCGACACGGTTTTGGCGGCCAACAGGCTTCCCACGGTGTCGAGCGAAAGCACCGTTCGGCCGGAAGCATCGGTGGCTCCGGTGATCTGGGCGAAGGTCGCGGCGTCAAGCGAGGCAAGAAGATGGCTGGCCACATGGGGCACGTCCGACGAACCTCGCGGAATCAGAAGCTCGTCTCGATCGACAAGGATCGCAACCTGCTGTTGATCAAGGGCGCGATTCCCGGTCCGCGCGGCGGCTATGTTATTGTGTCCAAGGCAAAGACGAAATCGTAGAACCGAACGGGTTGTTTCGTGCGAACGAGGCGACCCGTTTTAGTTGGCTGAGTGGTCATGATTGAAATACCAGTCCTCGACATCAAGGGAAAGAACGTCGGCAGCGAGAGATTGGATCCCGCGCTTTTGGGCGGTCGGGTTCGGCATGACCTCCTCAAACAGGCGGTCGTCACCTATCGAGCGAACCTGCGACAAGGCACCGTCGTGACGAAGAGTCGCGGCCAGGTTCGGGGATCGACCCGCAAGTTGTATCGCCAGAAGGGGACCGGCCGTGCGAGGGCGGGAAATGCGCGGACGCCGACGCGTGTCGGGGGTGGGCGAGCTTTCGGAAAGATCGTGCGAGATCATTCCCAGAAGCTGCCACGCAAGATGCGTCGGCTGGCGCGAGACTCGGCCATTTTGGCGAAGGCCATTTCGGGAACCACGATGATCGTGGACGGCATCAAGCTTCCGAAGCCAAAGACTTCGGAGCTCGCCGGCATCTTGAAGGCGACTCAGGTCATTCGCGGCGCGCTGCTTGCGGTGGCCACCGAGGATCGAAGCCTCCTGTTGTCCGGCCGGAATATACCGAATTTCGAGATCAAACTTGTTTCGACATTGAACGCGTACGACGTGTTGCGGGCTCGCAACCTCGTCTTTACGCCGGAGGCTTTCAAGGCATTAACCTCGGCCTTGAATCCCGCGAGCGACTCCGCAGAGGCATAGGCAAGAGCGATGGATATTTATCACATTGTGCGAAGGCCGTTGGTGACCGAGAAGGGAACGCACCAGAGCAGGCAGGCGCATTCCGCCACGCGGACTCGTGCGGGTCGCGGCGGTGCCTACAGCTTCGAGGTTCATCCTGAGGCGAACAAGATCGAAATCCGAGATGCGATCGAGAAGATCTACAGTGTGAAGGTCTCCAACGTTCGGACCAGCCTCCACCAGGGCAAGCAGCGGAGAGTTCGGTTCAAGACGGGTGTGACGAGGCAGTGGAAGAAGGCGGTTGTCGTTTTGAAGCCGAATTATCACATCGACCTGTTCTAGTAGGGCGGCAGGCTGTGTTGTTCAAGGGCGATTGCAGGTGCGATTGCGATTGCGAGGCGTAGCCGGGTAAGACCGGTGGGTAAAGCTAAGGTAAGTGCGGCATGGGCATCAAGACATACAGACCAATGACGCCGGGCAGGCGGCAGGCCAGCGTGAATGACTTCAGCGACCTGACGGACAAGCGCAGTCGCCCCGTGAAGTCGTTGTGTCGGCCGCTCCCCAAGACCGGCGGTCGCAACAATCAGGGCAAAATTACATCCAGGTTCCGCGGGGGTGGTCACAAACGACTCTATCGCATCATTGATTTCAAGCGGACCAAGGATGATTCCGCGGCCGTGGTTCAATCGATCGAGTACGACCCCAACCGCAATTGTCGCATCGCTTTGCTGAAGTATGAGGATGGCGAGTTGCGGTACATTCTCGCGCCGCTGAACTTGAAGGCTGGCGACTCGGTGGCCAGTGGCTCCGGCGTCGAGCCCAAGATTGGCTGTGCGATGTCGCTCAAGCAGGTCCCGGTCGGGATGGATGTGCATAACATCGAGATGATCGCGGGACAAGGCGGCAAACTGGTTCGCGCGGCCGGCGGCAGCGCTCGCTTGGCCGCACGCGAAGGCGACTGGGCGACCTTGATCTTGCCCTCCGGCGAGATGCGTCAGGTTCGGGTAGAGTGTCGGGCCACGATCGGCCAGCTGGGCAACCTGGACCACAAGAATATCAAGCTCGGGAAGGCCGGACGAAAACGACACATGGGGCGGCGTCCACACGTTCGTGGTGTGGCGATGAACCCCGTCGCTCACCCCTTGGGTGGCGGCGAAGGACGAAGCGGCGGCGGCCGGCACCCTTGCAGCCCCACGGGCAAGCTGGCCAAGGGCGGACGGACGCGGAAGCCTCGCAAGGCATCGAACCGTCGAATCCTTCGGCGGCGTAAGAGCAAGCGATACGGCCAAGTGTCGTTGAAGCGGCGGAAGTAGTGAACGGACCGTAAGGTCGCGCGACCCTGGTTGGATGGGTCGGTCAACTTGCACGAGACGGAAGCATGGCACGAAGTCTAAAAAAGGGCCCCTACGTTGACCCCCGCCTTTACGAGAAGGTGAACAAGGCGAACAGTGCTGGTAGGCGGGATCCTATCAAGACCTGGAGTCGCCGATGCACGATTCCTCCGGAGTTTGTAGGCGTCACCTTTGAAGTCCACAACGGCAAGGTCTTCAAAAAGGTGTTCGTGACCGAGGATATGGTGGGTCACAAACTTGGTGAGTTCAGTTTGACGCGGCTGTGGCGAGGCCACACCCCCGCCAAGAAGCGGCAGAGATAGCCCGCGCGTTTTGGAGTTTGCTGATGGCAGGCTGGACATCGAAGCATCGCTACGCACGAATCAGCCCAAGGAAGGCGCGGCTGGTGACCGGCTTGATTGCTGATCGCCAGGTGGATGATGCCTTGGAGTTGCTGAAGTTTACGCGGAAACGGGCATGCGCGTTGGTTGACAAGGTATTGCGGGCGGCCATGGCTGACGCGGACGAACAGGAAGCTGATGTCAAGCGGTTGTTCGTCCATGAGGCACGGGTGGATGAAGGCCCGACGATCAAGCGGTTTCGGCCGAAGGATCGTGGTCGAGCCCATCCGATCATGAAACGCACGAGCCACATTATTGTGAGCGTTGCCGAAGGCCCGAGGAAATAGCGACCATGGGACAGAAGGTACATCCAACAGGTTTTCGGATCGGTATCACGGAGGATTGGCGTTCCAGGTGGTACGCGCCAAAGGCCGCCTATGCCGAGTTCTTGATCGAGGATCGGAAGATTCGCGATTTTGTCGACAAGCAGCTTAACCAGACGCCGCCTTATGCCGGTTGCGCGGGCATCGAGATCGAGCGGA
Organism: uncultured Planctomycetaceae bacterium; assembly: GCA_964611695.1. Taxonomy (GTDB): domain Bacteria; phylum Planctomycetota; class Phycisphaerae; order UBA1845; family UTPLA1; genus CAZTAR01. The sequence continues at coordinate 14,060 of CAZTAR010000056.1, forward strand.
CGCGGAACGAGGTGAAAGTCGTTCTGGCCACCGCTCGCCCGGGTCTCGTCATCGGTCCTCGCGGCGCAGAGGTGGACAAGCTCCGAGACACGATGGAGGACCTCATTGACCGCAAGGTGAGTGTCAACATCAAGGAGATCAAGAACCCGGATCTCAATGCACAACTGATCGCGTTGGATATCGGCGCTCAGTTGAAGCGTCGCGTGAGCTTCCGTCGTGCGATGAAGATGCGATGTGACGCGGCCCTTGCCTCGGGTGCCCTGGGGATCAAGATTATCGCCAAGGGGCGGTTGGGCGGCGCCGAGATGTCGCGAATCGAGACTCAGAAGATGGGATCGATTCCGTTGCAGACGTTGCAGGCCCATGTAGATTACGGATTTACCGCGAGCCGGACGACCTACGGATCAATCGGTGTGCGAGTCTGGGTGTACAAAGGCCACTACGGCGAGGAGCCGGAAGAGACGGCGCCGGAAGATAATCGGCGGAGACAGGGCGGTCGGAGGCCGCGACGGTAGGTCGCGGCAGTAGACTGCGGCGGTAAGCGACGTGGGAAAGACTGCCCGGAACGGGCGCAGCTTTGAGGGTATGGAGTCAGCGCGATGGCGATGTTGCCGGCCAGAGTCAAGTATCGAAAGCACCACCGGGGCAAGATCCGCGGGAACGCAACCCGTGGGAACTTTGTTGCCTATGGTGACTACGGACTTCAGGTTTTGGAGCCGGGTTGGATCAGCGCCCGCCAGATTGAGGCGGGGCGTATGTGTGCCACGCACTTTATGCACCGTCAAGGCCGTGTGATCATTCGGATTTTTCCGCACAAGAGTGTCTCGAGCAAGCCGCTCGAAGTTCGAATGGGTAAGGGCAAAGGCGAGCCGGACTATTGGGCTGCCGTGGTGAAGCCCGGGACGATCCTGTACGAGGTCGGAGGTGTCGAGGAAGAGGTCGCTCGACAGACGCTTCGACGGGTCGCTCATAAGATGCCGTTCCGGTGCCGGTTCGTGAAGCGACGTCACGGTTTGTAGAGATAGGAATCGACGGGATGAAGATCAGTGATCTGCGTGAACTGAAGACCGAGGAGCTTCATACCGAGTTGGACCGTCTCCGGCGGCACTCGTTTGATCTCCGCAGCCAGGCCGTGACCGAGAAGCTGGGTGATGCTTCCCAGCTCACGAAGACCAGGCGAGACATTGCTCGGATTCTGACTCTCCTGCAAGAGCGGGGTGAGACCGATGTCGAGCAGAAGCAGTATCACTTTGAGTCCGTCGCCTCGGCGAAGAAGACATAATGTCCGCTGTAGGTAGGCGGTGAGAGTTTTGAAGTACGTTCGGCCGTGAGTGAAGCGAAACGATGATGACAAACGTAGAACAGCCGGAATCTGACGGTGCGACGGGGACGACCCGAAGTAAGCGTCGAACGAAACAGGGCCTGGTCGAACGCGTCGGTCAGGGTCATACGATCAAAATTCGGATCGATCGGCTGATTCGCCATCCGAAGTACGGCAAGTATCTGCG
>CAZTAR010000057.1:0-1740 GCA_964611695.1 uncultured Planctomycetaceae bacterium
GTGGGTGGAAGTCGAAGAGAAGAAGGGCAAGGGTGACGAGCTTGAGAAGAAAGAAAAACTCCTCGATATGGCCTCGGCCCTTCAACACCTGAAGTTGCCGGAAGAGGGCGACTTGACGTTCAGATGCGAGGTCGAGATCAAGCCGGAGTTCGATCTGCCTGAGCTTGAGGGGGTGGAAATCGAGAAGCCCCAGATCGAAATCACCGACGAGGATGTTCAGATTCAGATCGACCGGATGCTGGCGCGGAGTGGAAATTGGATCCCGGTGCCGGCCGGCGAAGTGCAGGCCGACGACATGTTGGTTTGCGATTTGAAAATGACCGTCGACGGCAAGGAGGTCAAGACGCAGGAGAACATGCAATTCTCAGCTCGCGGCCAGCTGGTCGAAGGCGCGATGCTTGAAGACCTTGGCGATGTGATGAATGGCGCGAAGGTCGGGGATACGCGTCAGATCGAGGGCGAGTTGCCTGATGATCATGAGGAGGAGGCGCTTCGCGGCAAGAAGGCGCAGTTTGATCTGACGCTCAACGAGATCAAGCGAATGGAATTGCCGCCCCTCGATGAGGCTTACCTCACCGGCATGGGCTATGAGGGTCAGGATGCTGAGAAGGAATATCGGGCCTGGGTTAAAGAACGCATGGAGGGCCAGCTTGAGGCGGAAATCAAGCGTGGCCTTCGGAATCAGGCCCGAAAATATTTGATTGACGCCGCGAAGTTCGAGTTGCCAGAGGGGATATCGTCCCGGCAGACGGAACGGGCGGTGCATCGCAGAATGATCGAGCTTCAGCGGCGCGGCGTACCAGCGTCGGAAATCGAGAAACATGCGGACGAACTTCGGTCCGGCGCGAGAGAAGAGGCGATTGAGGAGTTGAAGTTACACTTCATTCTGGAGGAGATCGCCGAAAAGCTCGAAATAGAAGTGACGGAGGAAGAGATCAACGGGCAGATCGCGGCGATGGCTCAAGCCTATAACCGGCGATTCGATCGGATTCGGGACGAGTTGGCCAAGGATAACGGCATCGAGAGCCTGTACCTCGAGATTCGCGACGAGAAGTGCATCGATCTCATTCTCGACAAGGCGAAGATCACGGAAACGAAGCCCGAGGTTAAGCCCAAGAAAAAGACAGCGAAGAAGTCGGCCAAGAAGAGTTCACCAGAGAAGAAGGTGGCGGCCGAAGGAGAGACCAAGAAGACGGCGGCCAAACCGAAGCGCACTCCGCCGCCGAAAGAGTGAGGCTCGGAAGTTCGCATCGGAGTTGCGAGCTTCAAGGGCAATAGGCCTTCAATCATTGTCGGCGGGGGATACTCGCCGACTGTCAGGAATCAGGCGACTGTTCCACGCAGAGGAATGTTTCATGGATGACCAGAAATACTCGCACCGCGGCATTCTCCATCCGCATGCCACAATGACACCGTATGCTCAGGGCGGAGCGCCGTACCAGCGTTATCGCGAGATGTCGATCGAAGACATGCTCCTGGAGAACCGCATTATCTTCCTGGCCGGCCCGATTGCGGAGCACACCGCCAGCCTCGTCATCATGCGGCTGCTGTACCTTCAGAGCGTCAAGAAGGATCAGGACATCCACCTGTACATCAATTGTCCGGGCGGGTTGGTGGATCAGACGTTGGCAATCTACGACACCATGCGATTCCTCTCGTGCGACATCGCGACGTACTCCATCGGCCAGGCCGCCAGCGGCGGCGCGGTGATCCTGACTGCCGGCACGAAGGGGAAACGGT
>CAZTAR010000057.1:1840-15557 GCA_964611695.1 uncultured Planctomycetaceae bacterium
CAGGCCGCCAGCGGCGGCGCGGTGATCCTGACTGCCGGCACGAAGGGGAAACGGTACGCCCTTCCGAATAGCAAGATCATGCTGCACCAGCCCTGGGGCGGCGTGACCGGGCAGGCCGAGGACATTCGCATTCAAGCCGAAGAGATCCTCCGCGACAAGCGCAAGCTCAACGAGATCCTCGCCTTTCACACGGGCATGCCCGTGGAGAAAATCGAAGAGGAGACGGAGCGTGATCGCTTCATCAATCCTGAAGAGGCAGTCGAGTGGGGGCTTGTGGACGAGATCCTCGAAAACAAGAACGAGAGCGAAAAAGAGAAGGCCGAGGACGACAAGAAATAGGCGGGATCGAACGGCGTCCCCCGCGCGCGAGGCCGGCCCGAGCACAACGCCAGCACGCGACGCCGACAGGCAGTCTCATGGGAAATGCTAAGGAGAGCCAGATGGCCCAGAACAATTCTTTGATCCCGTTTGTGATTGAGAAGACCGGTCGCGGTGAACGGTCGTACGACATCTACTCGCGACTGTTGAAAGACCGCGTTATTTTTCTCGGCGGTCCTATCGGTGACGAAGAAGCAAACGTCCTGATCGCGCAGCTGCTGTTTCTGTCAAACGAGGATCCTTCGGCTGACATTCACTTTTACATCAACTCCCCAGGCGGCAGCGTCTCCGCGGGGTTGGCGGTGTACGATACGATGCAATACCTCCGCTGCGATGTCGCGACGTACTGCGTTGGGCTGTCGGCCAGCATGGGGGCGGTGCTTCTGTGCGGTGGCGCCAAGAACAAGCGGTTCGCCCTCCCGAATGCCAGGGTACTCCTTCACCAGCCGCTGATCGGTGGTGTGATGCAGGGTGCGGCGACCGACCTATCGATTGAGGCCCAGGAAATCCTGCGGCTTCGCGAAATCCTCTATGGTATCCTCGCGAAGCACTCCGGCACCGACAAAGAGAAGGTGCATAAAGACTGCGATCGCAATCTCTGGCTATCGCCCGTTGAGGCGATGGAATACGGCCTCGTGGACAAGGTTCTCGAACGCCAGCCCGAAGTCTCCAATCTGCCGACGTCGAACGACGACTAGTGCATCGTCACGCGTCGTTTGATGTGGATGCGTTTCTCCTCGTGGATATCGGCCACAGGGAGCCGACACGACCAACGTGACGCCCATTTGAACGGGGCGAACGACACATGCAACGAATCACTCTCAAACGATTCGGTCTGTTCTTGCCGGCCATGGTGTTGGTGTTAACCTTGCCGGCGGGGTTTGCCTGCAACGATCAGGATCGCTCCAACCCTCGGATCACTCAAGTTCAGGAATTGCAGGATAAGGCCGCCGCACAAGCCAGGGAGATTGTCGAGAAAGAGGCGGCGATCCTCGTACAGGCGGCTCGTATTCGTGAGTTGCAGAACCTGAAGGGCAAGCAATCGATCGATCACCTCGTCCATGTCGCGAAAATCCAACTTGCACAGCTTTCCGGAGGGTACGACGACGACGAGGATTCGGTCGACGAAGGCGTCGTGGCCTACCTGCAATTGCTGGATCAGGACGGTGACATCATCAAGGCGACGGGCAGCGTTTGCGTCCGACTTTACGACTTGTCCAAGGCCGAGGGGCAACAACTTGTCGGCAGCGTGGAACTGGATGCCGCCGGCCTGAGGCCGCTCTGGTACGGCCGGTTCCTCACCTATCATTATTCGATCAAAGTGCCCTGGGCCGACGGCGCGAAGCGGGCCGAGCATGAGTCCATCACTCTCCACGTCACATTCACGGACCTGCTGACCGGCGACGTCTTCAAGACTCAAGAAGTGGTGAAGGTTCGCGGTGCAACACCTCGCCAATAGTGGGTTAAGGCGTTTTCCTACCGAAGCTCGTTTTTCCTCTGTCAACAGTACGCCGATGCTTTTGACCTTGGGGAAGGTATGTATGCTCGTCATTCCCGTCGGCCACAGGGGGACGACGCTACCACCGTGTACTTACAATCACGTATCTTCGCGCCGGGCGGGGCGCTCGGTACAATCAGCGGATCGATGATCGATGACCTTTCAAGTACCACAAACACCTTGAATTCGGAGGATACGTCAATGAACAGGCAGAGGAATTTCAGTATCGGCATCGTATTCGTGTTGGCAGTCGCGTTGGTCTCATTCTTCAGTTGGCAGCGTCCGACCGTCGCACAGTCCAGTGGTCTGAAACTTGGCGGGAAGATTTCCCAAACCAAGGCGGGTTTTGAGCCTCTGCTCATCAAGCATGGCGCACCGGGAATGCTACTGACGATCGAAATCCGTGTTGCCGGTCCACACGTGGATACCGTTCAGGTCATTGGCAAACTTGTCCAGGCCACGGATTCGTTTTTGCTGGTCAAGATGCAAAACGAGCGAGATCTGACATTCATTCCTTGGGAACATGTGCTCCACATCACCGGCCGACCATCATAAGGTGCTCGGTGACAAGGCAGCGGGAGGGCTGATCCGGAGTTTTTCAAAGCAAACCAAGCGTGCGCACTCCGTGGCGGACGGGGATTGCCGTGTGTTTTCGACGACCGGCAGGGACGTCGGCCTCATGTGTGTTGTTTGAAGGTGTCAGGACGTTTGGATTTCATCGACAATGCCGATGATCACGGAACGAATAGGCGCCATGTCGTCATCCACGATCTGCCTGGCGGAATTCCCTTCCTCCAACACGAGGACGGTTTGGCCGACATCGGCGTCGACGGCATCGATCGCAACGACGTAGCTGTCTAACGCGTTGCCTGCGGGGTCGAGGCGGTCGAGCAACAGCATCCGCCGGTTGGCGTACGCACCGTGCTTGATCGTCGAGACCACCTGACCTTGGACGCGGCAGAGGATCATTCGTCCTTCCATCCCTCGCGGCTGACCTGATCGACGATCCCGACGATCGCGTGGTCAACCGGCACGAACCACTCCTCGAAGGCGAGCGCGGCTTCACGTCCCCCTTCATACATGACCAACTCGCCCGGCCCCGCCATTTTGGTCGCGTCCGCCGCCACAACAGGCTTACCCTTTCGAGTACCCCTGCGATCGAGCGGCTGAACAAACAGGAACGGCACGCCTTCGAGTCCCTTGTATTTCACGCAGGGGACAACCGTTCCGATGATACGACCCAATTCCATATCCCAATCTCCGGCGGCGTTACGCCTGCGGATAGAACGAGCCTGATTGATCAACGCGATCTCGCAGTTCCGCGTGTTGCGCGGGTATCACCACGGATCGCTTCACGATGTCCGCGTTTTTCAATGACGCGAGACCCGCCGCAATGGACTCCTGCACATCTTCCAACTTGCCCGTGATGGACATGACGCCCTTTCCCCCCAGGCCGTCACCGAGTCTGATCTCGACGAGCACGATGTCCGTCATCTTGACCGCTTTGTCGGCAGCCAGCACGATGGCGGGAATGGTGGACGTCTCCATGATGCCCAGGGCGTCGCCGTCGTTGGGTCGTCGCACGCCGTTGACCGATTCGTAGACGTCCTCGTGAACGTCGGGCAACATGATCTGGCACATCAACGCGTCGCCAGCAACGCGCCGCCCTTCGATATACGACTCTTCGACCGCGGCGACGGAGCCGCCAATCAGAATCACATACTTGCCGGGCTGCACCGTCCCGATGCGAAGCAGCTCGATCGGGGCCCGTTTGACCATGGCGTCGGCCGCTTCCGTCCCCGCGGGGATGGAGTTCAATTCGAACATCGCGATGGCTGGGTGTGGAATCATACGATCCTAAAGTGGTCCACCAGCACACAACGGCGGCGACGGCTGAAGCTCTGGGGGCCGGTCAGACCCTCGCCTGTCGGGCTGGCGATCGTGAACGACGAGAACCCCTCGCCGCCTTCGCCCAGGCCTGAATAGCAGGGGCCGTTCTTGATGAAGATGCTACAGTTGACGAGGCGAGCCATGCGGCTGAGCTTGTCGATGTTGCGCGAGTACATGGACGCCGTGTGCCGCCGACCGCCTTCCGCGGCGAGTGCGAGATCAATCGCCTCATCGACGTTGCCAACGCGAACGACCGGGAGCACGGGCATCAGTTGCTCAGTCCATACCAGCGGATGGTCCCGATCCACATCGATGACGACCAATCGAACTTCATCGCCCACACGGATCCCGATCTGGCCGAGAATGGCCCCGGCGTTCTTGCCGATGAAATCTCGATTCAGAACACTCGAATGCGGCGGTTGACGGGCTTCCTTGACCACGACTTTCTCAAGCTGTCTGGTCTGTGCGGCGTCCAACACAACCGCGCCATTCGGCTTCATCGCCTCTAAGAACGCGTCCGCCACGGAATTGACAACGAACACCTCTTTCTCGTCCACACAGATCACGTTGTTGTCAAACGAAGCCCCGAGCACCACGTTTCGCGCAGCCAGTTCAATGTCAGCCGTTTCATCGACGACGACCGGTGGGTTGCCGGGCCCGGCACAAACGGCGCGCTTGCCGCTCTGCATTGCCACCTCGACCACCCCGGGCCCCCCCGTGACGACCAGCAGCCGAATTCCGGGGTGCTTCATCAACGCCTGTGCGGATTCGATCGTTGGCTCGGAGACAGTGGTCACCAGGTTGGCCGGTCCTCCGGCACTAATGATTGCCTCGTTGAGCAGGGAGATATTCTTGATGGAAATGTTTTTCGCCGTCGGATGGACGTTGAAGACGACCGAGTTGCCGGCCGCCAACATGCCGATCGTGTTGCAGATGATCGTTGACGTTGGATTCGTGCAAGGGGTGATCGAAGCGATGATCCCGAACGGCGCCCGTTCCATCAAGGTCAGGCCGCGGTCGCCTGTCGTCGCGACCGGCTGCAAGTCTTCGGTGCCCGGTGTTTTCTTCGCGACGAGCCGGTTCTTGATGACTTTGTCCTGCCATCGGCCCAGGCCTGTCTCGGCGTGGGCTTCGCGTGCGAGCGACTCGGCATGGGCCAGCATGGATTCACGGATGCTCGCGATGATGTCGTCACGGGCGGCCAGCGACATGCGCTCGAATTCGAAGAACGCCTGGGTCGCAGCCGCGACCGCTTCGTCCATGTCATCAAACGTTCCACGGCGACCGGCCGCTTGGACCGCGGGACTGGGTGTCCCCTTCGTTGGGCCGGTTGGCCGAGCTGCGGGCCTGGGCAACGGCGTTGTCGTGGAAAAAGGCTGTGGCGATGCCCCCGGACTCCCCGACAACTGCTGGAGTACCCGTCGAGCAATACTGTCAACTTGTTGATCCGTCAGACCTGACACGGTTGTGCCCCTGTAAGGAATGCTTGGGTACTCTTTTGGAACCTGATGTGGCACCGGCGTCTCGCCGGTGGTATCACCGGCGAGACGCCGGTGCCACAGGTCTTGTTACATCGCCTGAACAGGGCGAGTGTCGTCATTGCTCTGCGTCGCCCTTGCGGTACTTGAAGACGCCGTCGATTTCCCAATTGTCGACGATCGCCATGATGACCGCGTCGCAGGGGCGCTTGTCCGTCGCGATCGTCTGTCTGGCCGAACTTCCTGACGCATACAACACGTACTCGCCCGGGCCGGACCCGACGGCGTCGGCGGCCACGACATGCGTGCCGGTCGGTTTGCCATCGACATCGACCGGTTGCACGAGCATGAAGCGCAGTCCCTCCATACTCTGCTCTTTGCGGGTCGAGACGACCGTGCCTACCACTTTCCCAAGAATCATCGCATAACTCCGCGCGACTGCGAACACTCGCCTTGCGTGTAGCGGCCGACACCGCTGTCGGCCGCCGCAGTATGTAGCGTCCGACCCCCGCGTCGGACGAAACCTGTAGCGTCGACCCCCTGTGGCCGACGTCTGCCTGGACGAACCGCTCCGTTTCTTACGTCGGCCGCGGGGTGCCGACGCTACCTGCTTGAGCGCCGACAGGGCCGTTGTCGATCAGAGCCACGACCGCAAGGCAGAGGTCAGTGTCCCTCGAATGGGCCGCCATGATTGCGTCGTGACCGCTTGCTGACGCGCGCGGCTCTGATCGCCCTCCAACCAGGGGAGCACAAACCGAGGGCAACCGCCTACTTCTTCTTACCTTCCGAGGCCGCCTCGTCGGTCCGCCCCAGCGGCAAGACTTGATCGACGTTTGTGTGCGGTCGGGCAATCACGTGGACCGTCACCAATTCGCCGATGCGCGTCGCGGCCGCCTGGCCCGCCTCACAGGCCGCCTTCACCGCAGCCACGTCACCACGGACGATCGCGGTCACATAGCCGCCGCCGATTTTTTCGTAACTGACCAGTTCGACCTTCGCGGCCTTCACCATGGCGTCACTTGCTTCGACCATGGTGGCAAAACCGCGCGTCTCAATCATTCCAAGGGCTTCTGCCATTGCCGTATTTCTCCTTCGCGGATCTGTGTTACGCGACGCCCCGCCGCGCCAATGACTCACCGCGTTGACTGTTATGACTCACCGCGTTTACTGTTCAAGGCGTTTCACGTTTGCTTGTGGCACCGGCGTCTCGCCGGTGGAAACGAGGAGGACGAATTCCGCCGCCTCACCGGCGAGACGCCGGTGCCACACTCATACCACATTCAATCTTGCACCGTCCCATTAACGAATCCGTCGCTGTTCCTATTTGTTCTTGGGCTCTGCCGGCCGACCGGAGACGCCTTCGATTGCCTGGATCGCCGCTCGATAGCCGACATCGATGTCTCGTTCTTCCCCGCCGAAGTAGAGCCGGCCAAAGCTGCCGAACGAGCGGACCTCCAGGATATTGATGTCCGCCGCCTTCTCCGCTTCGTTCGCCGCCAGTGCCGAATACGCCGCCGGCTCGCACTCGAGGATGTACAACGTCTGGCCCGGCAGGATCATGTTGCCGTGCCGCATCCTGTTGATGAGCTGCGTTTGATAGTCGTCCACGTGGCGAATCACCTGGCTCGACACGAGGGTCGGCTTGCGGCGCTGGTCCTCCTGCAAATCGAGCGCTTCGAGAATCGCCGCCCCGGCCGCGCGGACATCCGCCTGCGAGTCGGAGTGAATTTCCAACATGCCGTACAACCGCTCGACGATCTGCATGCCGGGCGTCACGTTCGTGGACTTGAGCGCGATATCCGTCACGCGGTTGATCTCGATGCCGGGGGATATCTCCACGAAGAGCGACGCCTGCCCCGCCGTGGGCAAGTAGCCCTGGGCGATCGTCGCCAAGAAAGCCGAATACTGCGGCTGGAGGCTATCCAGAAAAACGTATGCTCGTAAATCTACCTGGCCCATGTGTTCCTTGTACCTCCAAGCCGTTGCGTGCCATGCTTTCACGCGACACAGTCGCGGGTAAGCATGGTGGTCGTCGGAGGATCATGCCTACCCATCCCGTGAAGGCATGGCGCCCGACGCCACCATGCCATTTAACCGTCCGAGACGGTAATACCCTTTGCCTCTTTAACGATCCTCACGCCGGCACTCGCGCCGAGCCGCGTCGCGCCGGCCTGGATCATCTTCTGGGCGTCCTCGTAATTGCGGATTCCGCCCGATGCCTTTACGCCCATCTTCGTGCCGTGAACCGCCTCCGCCATGAGGGCGACGTCATGCGCGGTCGCGCCGCCGCCGCCGTATCCGGTGGAGGTCTTGACGAAATCGGCCCGCGCCCGTTTGGCGAGTTTGCAGGCGCGAATCTTCTCATCGTCGGTCAACATCGCTGTTTCGATGATGACCTTGCAGATCGCACGGCCCTCCAGGCACGCGTCGGTGACAGCCCGAATGTCACGAAACACCAGATCATCGTCGCCGCTCTTCAGCGCGCCGATGTTGATAACCATATCGATCTCGCGCGCGCCGTCACGAATGGCGCGACGCGCCTCCAACGCCTTCGTCTCGGGCACATTCGCCCCCTGCGGAAAGCCCACCACGCTGCACGCGCGGACCCGGCTCCCCTTCAGCCGGTCAGCCACACGACGAACATTTGTCGGCTGAACACACACACTCGCGAAGCCGTATTCCTCCGCCTCGGCCGCGAGGTCGAGGATTTCCTGCCAAGTCGCGTCCGGCCGCAGGAGGGTGTGGTCAATGTATTCCGCGAGATCACTCGGCACCGAGCCGCCGCCGGGCCGGTGGCCGACGCGATCCGCCCCCAGACCGACGAGTTGCCGGACGAATTCCGGATTCGTCTCCGCGCAAGCCTGGCAAAGCGTGCAGGCGAGGTTCACACGGTCCGCCGACGGCGTCGCACCGGAGAGCGTCGCCACCCGATCCACGATCCGCTGGATGTCCCGATCCGAAAATTGCGCCATCGTCTCCCCTGAATGGATCCCGCTGGAACTTGACTGCGTCTCACTGGAACAGGCACAGCCGTCGGCGCTGGGCGAGGCCGCGGCCGTCGACGGTTCGATCATGGCCGCCCGCCGCAGGTGCCGTTCGCCGGAGCATTCCGTCGCGAGCCAGATATCCACAATCTGCAAGGCGAGGTCCGGGCCGATCAGCCCCGAACCGAGTGTCAACACATTGGCATTGTTGTGCTCCCGGCTGTTCCGGGCGGACGAGAGATCGTAACACAACGCCGCGCGCACGCCCGGCAATTTGTTCGCCGCCATCGCCGATCCGATCCCCGCCCGGTCCACGACAATGCCGCGCTGGGCCCGACCCACCGACACGCGTTCCGCCACGGCATGAGCGAACCGCGGATAATCAACCGACTCGGCGCTATGGGTGCCGCAGTCTTCCACCTCGTGGCCACTGCGTTGCAGGTGGGCCTTAACGGCTTCCTTGAGCTCGTATCCCCCATGGTCAGCGCCGAGGGCAATGCGAAAGGTTGTCTGCGATGCAACCATAAGGTCTCTGAGAACTGGCAAATGGGGGTACAATCACGCCCAAGAAGTCCTATTGGACACTCGATTGCGTGTCAGGTCAAGGAAGCGGAACCACTGGGGAAGGGCGGTGACATGACGTTAACCCACAGCCACATCTCAAGGCCGACACCCCTGTCGGCGGGGGCAAGCAGGCGTTAACACTCCGATCGAGGCTGGCGATGACTCAGCGGCGTTTGCGGATTATTCGATTCTTGAAGTGGACGGGGGCGGCGTTGTGTCTTCTGTTGGTTGTGGGCACGGCTGTGAGCATTGCACGGCCTTGGAGTGGCTTCGTCGGCGGTCGGCTCTTGTTTCTACAGGATGGGACCGTCGTGAGTTTGGAATGCTCGAAGCGCGTGTGGTACGATTCGACCCTCAAGAAGTACAAGGCCCAACTCGATGCGAAATTGGATACCCGGATCGTCATCCCTCTGTGGTTGGTGGCGATCCCTGTTGGCGTGCCGACGGTGATTCTGTTTCTGATATCCCGCCGCCCCCGTCCGAGAGGGCTCTGCCAGCGATGTGGCTATGATCTCAGAGGAAACGAGAGTGGTCGTTGCCCGGAGTGTGGAACACCCTTGCCCGTCGCGAGACCACTCGCCGCCCTTGCCGGGCGGGAAGCCAAGAATGAATAGGTTTCGGGGATAATCGGGGCGTTCGCTCAACCGTTGGCATGTGCAGAGCAGGTCGAGCATGAAGGCGAACAAGAAGCAAACGCGGTGTCCGGATTGTGGTTCCTCGGACCTGCGGTTTGCTCACAAGAAGGAGCAGCCGGAGCATCAGGTCGTCTTGCGACGGTACATCACGTGCGAATCTTGTGGCTGTGTTTTCCAGAATACCCAATGGTGGTCCAACCCGCTCTTGCATGCGTTGTATGGTCTCGCGGGGTGCGCGGTCTTTGGGTATAAAGCGTTTACCAGTGGCGGCATTCCGGGGCGATTGTTCCATGGCATTCTGGCGTTCTGCGGCTTTTTGATTGCGTGGCAAGGGTTCATCCTGTTGTTCTGCCGCGAGCGCGGATTCGAGCGGCGGAAGAACGCCTGACCCGCCGCCACATCGCCACAAGCAGAGCCGTGTTCTGTGAACGCGGCGCTCACCATCCAAGTGCAGTACCAGGCACGTACATCCTTCCACGAGAACGCCGCATGGCTGTGCCGGCGCAACGCGTGGCCCCGCGAGCGTGCCAGAGCCCTGTGTGAGAGTGCCGCATCCATCCGCGAGAGCAACGCATGGCTCAACGAGAGCGGCGCATGGCCCAATAAGAGTGCGCATCGTGGATATCAGCCCCAAAAACAAACCCCCGGATGTTGGACGCTCCATTCGATCGCGCAGCCGAGGATGGGGATTCCTTTTCGAATGATGCGGGAACCTCCCCCCCTTTCTTTGCAGAAAGGATGGGGCGCCTTCGTCCCTCCGGTGGGGAATGTGGGCTGACAGTCTGTCTCGATGGCAGGCTGGGGGGATTGTGGGGGATCGCTGTCCTTCCTGGACGCGGGACGGTAAAATCTCGCCAGCGCCGGCGGCCGGCGGGAATCGTTCGCCGGACGGTCGTCCGGAGGCGGAACGGCTCGAGACAGGGAGGCCGATCAATGTGCCGGATTATCGCGTACGAATCATGCCTGGGTTTGGTCTGCGGGGGGGGGCAGCGGATGGTGTGGTGCATGGTGCTGGTGGCGGTCGCCATCCCTTCCGGGGGATGCGTCTCGGCTGTCGGGATCGGCGTCAAACTGGTCGGAAAGGCCGTGGACACCGCCGATGTCCAAAAGCGGGAGCAGGAACTTATCGGAGCTGATCTCTCCGCAGCGGCGGCGATGTTCGGCAAGCATCTCGATACGCTACGCGATGTCGGCAGCGATCGGTCGTGGGTGATCTATCCCGTGGAGTCCGACCTGCTGGACAAGGATCGCTACGTGGTTGAAGTGGCCGACGCGAAGATCGTCGCCCTCTCGCGAACCGAGAAGAACAGCGACCCGAAGCGGGATTTCCCGCGGGCCCTGATCATGAAGCGCAAGATCAAGGGGAAGACTCCCGAGCAGTGCGCGGCTGAACTGGATATGGGGGAGCCGGTGCTGGCCGTGCGGAGTGACGAGACGGGCCTGCTCAGCCAGATCTATGACGCCCGGCATTTCAAGGAATGGGGCTCGCCGGATTATTGTATTCTCAGGTTTGACGAGCGGGAGCTTTGCATGGAGGTGGAGTTTTTAGGCATCGGTGCCTCGACCAAGAAGGAACCGCTCCACACTTAGAAACTATCTCCTTGATTGTGGGACAGGTGTCTCGCCTGTATTTTTACCGCCGAGACGGCGGCGCCACACAAGGCAGGGTATGGCCGACAGGCTTTCTGAGATTGTTGCGAAGTCCGCCGGGCGACTGAAGCGAATCAGCAACAGCCGCGTGCGCGGATGGCATTATTTCACGGAGATCGCATATGTCTGACAATGAAATTCTGACGCTGCAAGGGGCTGTCGAAGAGGCCGGGCGTTGTTTGCTGTGCCACGATGCGCCCTGCGATGTTGACTGCGGGGCCAGTTCTCTTCCGGCGACGTTCATCTTCAAGCTGCGCCTGGGCGATATTCGCGGCGCGGTGCGGTCTTTGCGTCAAAACAATATCCTCGCCGCGACCTGCGCGCAGGTTTGCCCGACCTGCCGATTATGCACCGGCGGCTGTACGCGATCCGGCCTCGACGAGCCGATCCGCATCGCACAGTTGCAGGCGTTCCTGGCCGATTATGAGCGGCGGGAGAACATGCGCGTCTTGCAGGCTCCGCCGCCGGGGGATCGTCGCATCGCGGTCATCGGCTCCGGGCCGGCGGGCCTGTCCACTGCCGCGAATCTGGCACTCGCGGGCTATGGTGTCGTCGTGTACGAGAAGATGCCCGAGCCGGGCGGCTTGCTTCGTTATGGCATTCCGGCGCACCGGCTGTCTCGCGAGCTTCTTGACCATGAGATCGGCTTGATTGCCGACCTGGGCGTGCGATTCGAGTGCGGCCGCGCGATGGCTTCGCGTGAAGAATTGGAGGGCTTGTTGGAAGACGGATTTGATGCGGTCTTCATCGCCACGGGTTGTGATGCCTCGTATCAACTGAAAATACCAGGCCGCAAGCTGGTGGGTGTCCATGCGTGGGACGACTTCCTACGCAGCAGCCGGGATGAGAAATTGGTTCGTAAGCTCAAGACCGCGGTGCGGCGAAAACGCGTCGTCGTGATTGGCGGCGGTTCCGTTGCTCTGGACTGTGCCGTGACGGCGAAGCTGCTCGGGGCCGACCGCGTCTACGCGGTGTCGCTTGAGGCGATGGAGGAACTGCCCGCCGACATCGAAGAGCAGCGCCTCGCCTTCGAACACGGTGTCCGCTTCAAGCCAAACTGCCGGCTCACACGCATCGTCGGCGCGGATGGAAAGGTCCAGGCCGTTCGCGGTGTCGAGACGCGATGGCGGAAGCCACGACAGTTCGTGCCCGACAATGCCGAGGATGTGCCCGGTTCGGCGTTCACACTGCCTGCGGATGTTGTCATTGAAGCCATCGGCGCGGGCCTGTCGGACGAATCGCAGGCGATGTTGTCCGGCATCAAGCACGACCGCGCCGGTCGACCTCGGATCAACGCCGATACGCTGCGTACGTCGAACCCCCGGATCTTCGCGGGCGGAGATCTCGTCGGCGCCGGCCACACCGTGGCCTCGTCGGTGTTAGACGGCAAACGAGCGGCGGCCGCGATTGCCAAGGCGTTTCCGCTTAGTCAACCGGCCAGTCCACCCTGCCGGACGCGGCCGAGCCTGGAGATCGATTTCTGCGGCGTGCATTTCAAGAATCCGTTTTGCCTTTCGTCGTCACCGGTTGGAAATACGGCGGAGATGGTCTCTCGGGCGTTCGATGCCGGCTGGGGTGGGGCGGTCTACAAGACGGTCGGTCTGGAAGAAGACTACAAGATCATCGATCCGACGCCGCGGCTGAATCCCTTGCACCACCGAGAGCAGCGGTTCATCGGCCTTCAGAACATCGAGATGATCAGCGAGCGTCCCTACCAGCGGAATCTCCGGGATATCCAATGGCTCAAGGAGCATTACCCCGACCGCGCGCTCATCGTCAGCATCATGGGCTACTCCGACGAGGGTTGGGCCGAGTTGGCTCGCGGCGCCGCTGGCGCGGGTGCCGACATGCTCGAACTGAATTTCTCCTGTCCGCAGATGGCGGTCGAAGGGGCCGGGCACAAGATCGGTCAAGCGTACGACATGCTCGAACGCTACACACGTGTCGTCAAGGACGTGGTCTCGATTCCCGTCATGGCCAAGATGACGCCGAACATCACGGATATGCTGCCAGTCGCGTTGGCGTCCAAGCAGGGCGGGGCGGACGCCATTTCGGCGATCAACACGCTTCGGGCGATCAGCGAGGTCGATCTGGAGACGTTCGCGCCGAAGCCGACCATTCAGGGCCGCGGTTCGATTAGCGGTTTCTCGGGGCCGGCGGTCAAGCCGATCGCGCTGCGGTTCGTTGCCGAGCTGGCCCAAAGCAAGGAACTCGGCCTACCCGTCTCCGGGATCGGCGGCTTGGAGACCTGGCGGGATGCCGCCATGTTCTTGTTGATGGGCGCGTCGAATCTTCAGGTCACGACGGCCGTCATGCGCTATGGCTACCGAATCATCGAGTCGCTTTGCGGCGGTCTGGAAGACTATCTGGCGGATAAGGGTATGCAGTCCGTCGGCGAACTCGTCGGCCGCGGGTTGCCGATGACGGTTGACCCGTCGGAGCATCACCAGACTCTGCATGTGATATCCAGCGTCGATCCGGACAAGTGTATCGGCTGCGGCCTGTGCCACATTGTCTGTCACGACGGCGCGAATCAGGCGATGAACTTCAACGGATTGACGAGGAAGGCCGAGGTTGTCGAAGACCGCTGCGTCGGCTGCCTGCTCTGCAAGCACGTCTGCCCGGTGTGGGACTGCATCA
>CAZTAR010000058.1:0-15536 GCA_964611695.1 uncultured Planctomycetaceae bacterium
TTCCCGCCATATCAATGAAATGCGTTTGGGTCCCAATCCATGAATCCCGAGCAGCGCGGGCAAACCTTCGGGCATGGATTCCAGCAATTCGGCATGGAGTGAGACTCGACCCTCGGCGAGATACTCCTCGATCCTCTCGACCATGCTCTTGCCGATTCCGGAAAGGGAACCCAATTCACCCGCCTCGGCCACCTCAGCAATATCGCTTGTCAGGGTACTGAGGGTACGAGCGGAACGTCGGTACGAATTGACGCGAAACGTCTGCTCGCCCTTGATCTCGAGCAGATCGGCAATCTCATCAAAAATACCGGCGATGTTCTTATTCAGCATGTACCGCACTATAGCGGGGCGGATTGACCTGTGGAAGGTGCGGTTGAGGAGTGTTTCAGTATCGCAAGATGTACCGCTGGTCGTCAGTGGCCGATGGTCAGAGCCGCGACGGTGAGGGAGCGGTGCTCGCTTGAATTGGAGGGCCCTTACTGTTGGAAACTGACCGCTTGCTGAGACGCGAGGCACTGTTTTTCTTTCGGCCACGGGGGGCCGACGCTACGTTTAGCGGGCGCGGCTATTCGTCGATGATTGGCACATCGACAGGTTGTGTCAAAACAGCCTCGTGGGCGGCAGTATGCCAGAAGTCGCCTGGGGTGTGGATAGCCGGGCGTTTGTCGATTTGGCGGAGACCCGAGGCGGATTGAAAGGCGATCTTCGCATCGAGCAGACCCTTGAGACCCGAGCCTTGGGCGGACCAGGGCCAGAGCATGAACTGGGCCGCGGAGCAGATCGCAATCGCAGCCGCCACGCGAACCGCCACGTCCAAGCGGCACCTGGCCTGCAACGCGAGACCAATCACGCAGTAGGCCGCCGGCAACAGCAACATGAAATAGCCCTGCACCACATGCATCAGGACGAGGAACACAAGCGATGGGACCACCCAGAGAAGCAGGACCGTCCCGACCCAAGGAGTTTGGCCGTGAATGCGAGCAAGTTCGCTCGCTAGATTGCGCGCGCGACCTCGTACGACAATCACGATGACCGGCGGCAGCAGCAGAACGGCCACACCCATGTCCCACGAGATGTTGAGGACGATCTTCACCACGTTACGAAGCAGGCCGTCCACAAGCCCCAGCTTCAGCACGCTTGTACCGAGGACGACGTCGATCGTATGAGACAGATCCGGCCGTGGCGCAGCGGATACGGCACGGCCATATAGATACGAAGTGATGGCCAGATAGCCCGCCACACCAACGATCAACGGTATCGCGGTCCTCCAAACGGCCCCGCGTCCACATCGGAAGGCGGAATAGACCACCAACGGCCCCAGGAAAACGAGCAGGTCCGCTCGCAAAAAAGTCCCCACGGCCAATACAATCGCCGCACAACTCACCAAACGCGGCCGTCGATTCCGCAAAGCAGCGAAACATGACCCGATGACGATGAGTCCGAAGACCGTCGCGGTCGGGTAGGTCAGCGCGGTGGTTGCCTGGAACCACAACAGCGGATTCACGCCGAAAGCCATTGCCAGCCACCAGGACAGGCCGTCGTTCAGGAACTTGCGCAAGCCAGCGAAGAGCAGCACCGGTGCGGCGATTGACGCAACGAGAGACCACACCTGGTAAGACGCGTAAGCTCCAACGCCCACGGCGTGAAGCAGCGAGCCCAACCCTACCCACAAGGGATAGCCTGGATGATGCACGGGGTATTCCGCTGGGAATCCCAAGGCGAGCAGGAAATTTTCTTCATCGGGACTTTGCACCGGCATGGGGTGTTGCCAAAGAGGGAGACGAAGTGCCAGAAGAAGGACCGCCAACGCAACAGCCCGCAGGACAACCACCCTCATTGGCTCAGGATTACTCGAATGTGTTGTTCTGTTCACAACCATCTCGAAAACACAGCAGCGTCCAACCCCTCGGTCCCTCAAGCCCCTCGGTCCCTTCGTCCCTTGGCCCCTTCCCCCTCCAATCGTATGTCTGGACTGTCCGTCGTGCAAAACATACACTGCCGTCGCCTGTCTCGAGATGGGGGATCGGTTTGACACAACAGGAGAACACCATGGCCGAACATAGTATCAAGCGGATCGGCATTCTGACGGGCGGCGGCGATTGCCCAGGACTCAACGCGGTGATCCGCGCCGTCGCCAAGACTGCGATCTTCGACTACGGCTGGGAATGCTTCGGCGTGGAGGACGGCTTCCTCGGGTTGATCGAGAACCGTATCCGACCGTTGTCGCGATGGGACGTGAGCGGCATCCTGACGCGCGGCGGAACGATCCTCGGCACCTCCAACAAGGCCGACCCGGGGCGCTTCGCCGTCGGAAAGGATGACCAGGGAAATCCCATCTTCGAA
The DNA here is from genome assembly GCA_964611695.1 of uncultured Planctomycetaceae bacterium. Lineage (GTDB taxonomy): Bacteria > Planctomycetota > Phycisphaerae > UBA1845 > UTPLA1 > CAZTAR01. The sequence goes on from CAZTAR010000058.1 coordinate 2,344, forward strand.
GACGTCCGCGATCGGGCAATGGCCAACGCGCGAAAGCATGAACTGGATGTCATGGTTGTCATCGGTGGCGACGGGACGATGAGCTGCGCGTCCGCCCTGGCTGAAAAGGGTCTGCGCTGCGTCGGCGTCCCCAAGACCATCGACAACGACCTGATGCACACGCACATTACGTTCGGTTTCCAGACGGCCGTCGAGACCGCTACCGACGCGCTGGATCGCCTGCATACGACCGCAGCCAGTCACCATAGAATCATGATTGTCGAGTTGATGGGCCGAAACGCGGGCTGGCTTACATTGCACGCGGGCATCGCCAGCGGTAGCGACGTTATCTTGATCCCCGAGATTCAATACACCCTCGAAAAAATCGCCGGGTTCTGCAAAGAACGGATGCGGAACCGCAAGTCCTTCACCATTATCGCCGTCTCCGAAGGCGCGCGGCCACTCGGTGGCGAACAGGTCGTGCAACAAACCATCGCCGACAGTCCGGACCCCATCCGTCTTGGTGGAATCGCTCATGTTCTGCAAAGCCAATTGGAGAAGTGCGTCGGCGCCGAAGCGCGTTCGGTGGTGCTCGGCCACGTGCAACGCGGCGGCACCCCCTGCGCGGGAGATCGGGTCCTCGCCACGCGTTTCGGCCACGCCGCCGCCAAATTGCTTGCTGCGGGAGAAACGAACCGGCTCGTGGTCGTCCAGCAAGGAAACCTGACCAGCGTCGCCATTGAGGACGTGGCCAACAAGCAGCGGCTTGTGCCGCCGGACAGCGAATTGATCGCGGCCGCTCGCTCCGTCGGAACATGTTTCGGAGATTAGAGCTAACTCACTTTTTCCGTAGCGGCCGAAACAACCGCAGTATCGGAATACGACCAGATTCAACAGGAAACGACAATGTCCAATCAACACTCTCGACTTCGGATCACACTTCGATCTCTCTGTTTCGTGGCTGTTGCCGCCCTGACGGCGTGCGCCGCGTGTGACCGGAAAGACAAACAGCCTTCCGAACCCACGCAACGAGAGTCCGAATCCGACCCGCGTCCCATCGAGTCGGCCGGAACGGAAACAACCGCCGCTCCGTCGGCCGGCCCCGGCAGTTTCGTGGTTCCCAAGGTTGAGGTGTTCGGTGTCAAGGATGAAGCGCGCGCACGGCTCGCACAGGCCTACGACGAGGCGGTGCGGAATCCCGATGATTCCGACAAGATCGGCGCGCTGGGTGCATCCTACCTCTTTTGTGACTCTCCCGTCGCCGCCGTGGCCTGTTTTACCCACGCCACGGAATTGGCGCCGGAGGCTGTTCATTGGTGGTATTTCCTGGCCCTCTCCGCGGAACGGATATACAAGAAAGACCTCGCAATCAAAGCTTACGAAAACACCATTTCTCGCAAACCCGACTACGTCCCTGCCTACATCCGGCTCGCCGATCTGTTGGTAGAAAAAGAACCCGGCAAGGCCGAGTCGCTCTACGCCAGAGTGGTCGAGTTGAGCAAGGACATGCCGCTGGCACACTTCGGGCTCGCCCGCTGCGCCGAAATTCAGGGCCGCAGTGAAGATGCGATCCGCCATTATCGCAAGGCAGTAGAGTTGGCGCCGGAATTCGCCGACGCCCATGCAGCTCTCGTCACATTGCTGACCGACGCCGGACGATCGGTCGAAGCACAACCCCACATCATTGCGAGAGACGAAGGAAGGCAAACGCCCATCCTCGCGGACCCTTTGTTGATGCAACTCTTTTCAAACGCCGGCGGACACCAACTCCAAGAGATGACGCCCGCCGATGAAGCCAAACGACTGATCTCGGAAGGAAAGAACGACCAAGCGATCGACCTTCTCCGGACTCATCTCCAGACACATCCCGAAGACACTGCCGCAAGAAACGCCTACGCGATTGCCCTGGTCGGCCAAGACAAGGCAGAGCAAGCCGCCGAACAGTTCGAACTTCTCCTCGAAGCCGAACCCGACAACCTCTTTGGCAGGTCCAACCTGGGCAAGCTCCACATGCAGGCGAACCGCTTCAACGAAGCGTTGTCCGTCTTTGACGAAATCCTGTCTCGAGACGCCGACAACGTCTCCGCTCGGCAGCTTCGCGCGACGTGCCAATTACTCTTGGGCCACGCCGAAAGAGCATTGCCGGAGTTTCAAGCGATCGCGGCGCAAGACCCCGGCGGCGCCGGTCCTTCTCTCAATCTGGCCATTGCGTTCGTTTGTCTGGGCCGATTCGATGAGGCAATCACCCGGTATCAGGATTTTGTCGACTCCTTGCCGGACAACGAGGAGAAGGTCGATCCCATCCGGATCTTCACGAATGAGCTTCTTCAAATCATTATCAGCCAAAAACAACTTACGACGGACAAGTCAACCGTACTCCTCAAGCCCAAGGATATGATCCTGTTCGCGGATGCCCTGCTTGCCGCCGACATGAAGCCGGAGTCCGAGATCGTCCGGACCTACCCGCAAGCACTCGCCGCCGACAGCTTCTCGCTCGCGCAGGCGGGTCGATTCGACGAAGCCCTGGCTTATATCAACAGGTTCGCACCCGCCGATATGGGCGGCGTTCTACTCAGTACGAAAGGGGCGATCCTCGGCATGGCCGGCAAACCGAAGGAAGCCGCCGACACCTTTCGAAAAGCCCTGACCATCAACCCCGACCTTCTCTCCGCAAAGGCGGGATTAGGGCAAGCCTTGGCCGGAACGGGACAACCCGAAGAGGCCATTCATCTCCTACGCGAGGTCATCGAACAGGCACCCTCCGACTTGCAGTCCAAGCAAGCACTCGCGGTCCTGTTAGCCCGACAAGGCAATCTCGAACAGGCGGTTGCGATTGCCCAGCAAACCGTCGAATCGCAACCGGAGAACCCAGCCTTCCGGGTCCTCCTCGGCGAATGCTTCATGAGCCTCGACAACTACACGGCCGCCATCGAACATCTTCGGAAGGCCGTCGCGATTCAACCGGCCAACATCCGTGCACGCCACCTGCTGGGGATGGCGCTGCAGAGGAGCGGCAACAAAATCGACGCGAAGCAACAATTCCATGCGGCAATCGATGCGGCCCCCTCTTTCATCGATCCGGTGATCGCACTGACCGGCCTCGAAGTCAGCGATAAGAACTTCGCCGGCGCCCTCAAGGTTCTTGAGACGTCGCTTGGGCACACACCAGAATCGCCTTTGGTCATCAACGCCATGGCGTGGTTGCTGGCGACGTGCCGAGACGATGCGTTCCGTGACGGCGTCAAGGCGGTACGTCTGGCTGAGAAAGCCTGTCAGATCACGAATCAGAAGGCTCCCGAGTTCCTTGATACGCTGGCGGCTGCATACGCCGAGGCCGGTCGCTTCGAGGATGCTGTCGCCACGCAACGCCGGGCCATCCAGGTCGCGATGGAAGCAAAACTGCTCGAAGCGGCGGAGAACTTCAAGCAACGCCTCGAGCTCTACGAGGCCGGCAAACCCTACCGTGCGGATTGAGTCACCTTGTAGAGCCTTCTTGAGCAGTTTAGTTCTTTACGTAGCGGCCGCCGCCAGCAGAGCCCCCGGACGGGCTACTCCGATTCCTGCCGGACCAACTGCCGCACGAAATACTTGGCCGCCAGTGGTTCTCCTGTTGCCCGCTTTGTCAGATCGTTCCAGGTATACAGATTCCCTGGCGCGAAGATCTTTCTCTTTAAGTAATCGCCAACATCCTTCCGCCCGTAGAAGCTCGTCGCCAACGGGTCCTTCAGACCCATGACGTGCGTGGCGATGTGATGCTGAACCTGTGCCGCGAACAAATCACCGAGCATGTAATTGTGGTAATAGACCGGAACCGTGACGATGTGAATCTTGGCGGCGTAGTCGGGTTGGGTGATGTCCTCCGGCGGATTGAGAAGTTGGTATTGGCGTTTCAGATCCCACCAGAGCTTGCCCAGATCCTGCTCGGGGTTCCCGTACATCTCACGCTCGAACCGGACAACGACCTGTGCCCATCGGCAAAAGACGAGTTTCTCATCTCGCAGCCGCTTCCGGGCCGCATGGCTCAGGGCCGCCGCTTCATCCGCCGGAAGATCGAGCGCGGGAATGAGCCAATGTTCGTTCTTGGCCATTGCGCCAAACATCAGCGCGACACCTTCCGTCGTGATCCCATGTGAGGCCGTGTGCAGGAGAAACGGCACGTCCTCACCAATGTACTTGTCGTACACCGCGTGCCCGAGTTCGTGCAGCAGCGTATCCATCCAATATGGATTGGATTGGAGGTTGCACAGGATCCGCACATCGCCGGCACGATCCAAGTCGGCCGCGAACGCATGCTGAGACTTGCCCGGCTTCTCGTACAAATCGCTGCGGGCCAGAATATCCTCGACCGGCATTCCGAGGCCGGCGTAGTAGTCGCGTGCCAACGCGAGCATGTCGCGATTCTCGAACACCGATTCGAAGGGGTCCCCCCGCCTGGCCCGGTAGCTCCTGGAAGAAAAACCCGCCGAAATGCCAGGGCCGCAGTTCGTTTTCGTTGATTCCAAACCGCGCCGCCATCGTGTGGTCGATGGTTTTCTTGAGCGTGGAGAACGGCTCTCTTGTCAGTGCGTCGAGTTCGTCGAAGAGCCGCAAGAGTTCGGTCTCGTCCACTTCATCGAGAAACAAGCTCATGGCGAAGTAGTCTCGGAAGCCGAGTTGCGTCGCCACTTCATTCCTCAGTTTCACCAATTCGCGAAGTTGCCGATCCACCTTTCGTCCGACCGACATGTAGGCGAGCCATGCCTCACGCACTTCTTTCGGATCAGCGGATTGTGCCACGGTCTGCCGGACCTCGTTCTCGGTCCGCTCCTTCCCCGAGACGACACAACGATGCGTGTTGAAAAGCTGCTCCACATCGCCCTCGATCTTGATGATCCGCTTTTGCAATCCCGGGTCCGCCTGACCTGACAGATACGCCCTGTAGAGTTTTTCGAGCATCCGCCGCAACAACGGGTCCGAGATTTCCCCCTGCGCCCGCAATGCTTTCAGTCGTGCGAACATCTCGTGGTCACTGTGCAATTCGACCAGTTTGTTCCCGACCAGTTCTTTTCGCTTGAATGCCTCATCGGAACCGGTAATGCTGGCCTCCCACCAAGCCTGTTCGGACTCGATCACCAGGGGCTTGTACTTCGCCAGATGGGCCTCTGCCAAGGCAACAAACTCCTTTGTCGCGGCGTTCGGATCCTTGCGATTCTTCCGCTCGCCGCCATCCCCCATCGCGGAGCTTGTCGCGATCAATGCGGCACAGACGAGTACGAACACACACTTGATGAGCATCCCGATCTCCTTGTTCCGATTCGATCTCCGAATAAACATCTTGTCACCTCATTCACACGGGTAAGCTGCGCCGCTGCCGCAGCTCCGCTGACCCATGCCACCCTCGGCTTCACGAGCCAGCTAATCGAGCTTGACCTCGTCCTGATAGTTCGGCACTTCAACCTCAAAGCCGAGCTTGGAACGGATCAGACCTGCGAGCGTCTCGGAGGACTCCTCCTCGCCGTGGGTGATGAAGACGCGACGGGGTGGCTGTTTCAAGTTGCCGATCCACCGGAGCAAGCTGGTCTGGTCGGCGTGCGCGGAGAGGCCGTGAATCTGCGCGATGGCAGCCTTGACCTTACGCCGCGTGCCGTGAATCCGCACCTTCTCCGCGCCATTCACGAGATGCCGGCCCAACGTGCCATTTGCCTGGTAGCCGACAAAGAGGATTGTGCTCTCAGGCCGGGAAATGTGGTGGGCGAGGTGGTGCTTGATGCGCCCCGCAGTACACATCCCCGAGCCGGCCATGATGATGCACGAACCCTTGATACGGTTGATCGCCTTCGATTCGCTCGTCGCCGTCACAAGCTGCATGCCGGGAAACGCCATCAGCGGCTGGCCGGAATCGATGATGCTCCGCGATTCGGCGTCCATGCACTCCCGATGACGCTTGAAAACGTGCGTGACGTTCACCGCCATCGGGCTGTCCAGGAATGCCAACAAGTGGGGGATACGATCGGCCTCCAGCAATCTGCCGAGGTAGAACATCAACTCCTGGGCTCGCTCCACGGCGAATGTCGGGATGATAATGTTCCCCCCCCGCTCAACGGTCTCGTTGATCACGTCGCACAGTTGGTCCTCGACGGGTCGATCGTCACCATGATTGCGTCCGCCGTAAGTCGATTCCATCACGACATAGTCGGCACGCTCGAACACGGACGGATCGCGGATGATCGGCTTGTCCCACTCTCCGATGTCGCCGGAGAATATCACAGTCCGCGTCTCGCCGCCTTCGCGAACCGTCAATTCCAACATCGCCGAACCGAGAATGTGACCGCCATCGTGGAAGGTCACGCTGACATTCTCATTCAACGCCTTCGACTTGCCGTACGACACGCTTTCAAACAGCGGCAAGGCCCGCTCCACATCCGCCGAAGTGTACAGCGGGGTCACGGGATACGGCCCCTGTCTTTTCTCCCGTTGATGCCGCTTGAGCTTGAACTGCGCATCCTCCTCCTGAATCCGCCCGGCGTCTCTGAGGACGATCTCCACCAGATCCTTCGATGCCGCGGTCGTGAGGATCGGTCCCTCGAAACCGTTGCCGACCAACCTCGGGATCAGACCGCAATGATCCAAATGGGCATGCGTCAGTAACATGCAGTCGATGGTGCCAGCAGCAATCGGAGATGTCTCCCAATTGCGTCCCAAGTGGGCACGCTCCTGGTACATCCCGCAATCAATGAGCAGCCGCAATCCGCCGGCCTCGAAAAAGTAGCGAGAGCCTGTTACCTGTTTCGTCGCACCAAGGAATTGGATTTTCATACGTAAACCTTTTTCATCGCGCCGAGGCGATGTTGAGAGCAGATTCGCTTCTTCCGAAGCGGCTTCGCTTTTTTCGTAGCGGCCGACGCCCCTGTCGGCCGTGGCAAACCGTTGGTGACAGATGTCCAACACGAAGGTAGAACGCTACACGATTGTTCCACACGCGTTAGTTTAACAGAATACGAACCACAGGCGAAGCGCGCACCGCATGGCACAGGCGGGTCCACGACAGACCAGGCGGGACACCCAGAGCCGGGAAACGTAGCGTCGCCCCCCCGTGGCCGACGAGAACAACCGGGGAGCCTCTCTGCGGATCCGTCGGCCACAGGGGGCCGACGCTACCCTCGTCGTCCCCGTCCGCCTGAAGTGTCATGGACCCGGCACAGGCAGACTGGGCGATGTCACTCCGATGGTTCCTCCTGCGGCGACACGGGTTTCGCCAGCGGCACCTTGTAAGGTTCTTTCTGCTCACTCTCCAAATCACGCGCTCTTTCACGCAGAATGCTGAAGAGTTCATCAAGCGTGTACTGCGCCCCACACTCCGGGCAACGTGTCTGCTGAAGGCCCCTGAGGTTGTATTTACACGCCGGACAATAGATGGCTTTGTCGGCGATGCTGCCGACGCGGCGTATCCGTTCCATCTCGGTTTCCCGCCAGATCAAGACGGTGCTCACAAGCCATGTCAGCGCCCAGCCCATGCCACCTAGGATAATGGCCGACTCATTGAAGTAACCGGAACTGAGGTCGGCAACGGTCCCACCCACCGCAACAGCGGGCACGATTGACCAGGCGGCCGCGAAGGCGGTGTTCACAATTCGCTTGTGCGTCCAGACGACTTGGCGGCGCCAGATCAGCAACCAACACGTCACGAGAAGCAGAATGGAAACCGCATCCGCCCCGTAAAAAGCCAGATCGTAGCCCCATGAGAAAGCCCGATCCAGGAGGTACACCGTGAAGATGTAGATGAGCGGCTGCGCGAGCAGTAGAATCACCGCGAGCAGCAAACGCATCAACAATCGAGACATGCAAGACTCCGGTCACCATCGTTGCGAAGATCGTCTCAGACGCCCGGGTCACTCACACCGCCCATCCAGCCGCAACATCGGCGGGGCCGCGTTGAGCAAAGCCTCGCAGCAGTCAACAGCGTCGCCCGGCTCGTCACTGATGGCAGCAGCACATCCCGCGCCGGCGGCGTTGTTGTGCAGGTCCATCGGATCGCCGTCTTCCTGCTGCCACTCCAGCATCAGGCCGAGCAGCAGGGCACAGTCATGCCCGCACGCCGCCGCCGTGGAGGACGCGGCGACACAATGTTGCATCGCGTCAATCCGACAAGGGTCCGTCTCGCCCGTCCTGACGCGCCAAGCCTCCACCGCCGCGTCGGTTTCATCCCGCACAGCAAACACACCACAGCCCGACGCCGGCGGGAGCAGGAGAAGCAGCAGGATACGGATAACGACGATTCGGTTTCTCATGATTGACGGGGATTGTAGCACGAAACGCTACTTGCCATCCGGCTTTTGTACGATGGTGTACCAGGCGAACAGGCCGACTTCCATGACTTTCGCGTACGGCCCCTCATCCCAGCCAAGCAGGTGGGCCATCTTCCGCGTTGCCTCGGTATCGACCCGGTCAAAGACAAGCACCTTGAATCCAGCCGCCTCGTACTGCTCCTTTGAGAAGGGAGAACGCCCATCCGCCCAGGGAATGTATGGCTCGTCCGGCCCGGCTTCGGGTGGGCAGATGTTGTAGATCAACACGTACCCGCCTGGGTTGAGCATGTCGAAGAGGATCTGAACGTACTCCTCGTCCGGGACACCGAGGTCCAGCAGTTTCCGCTTATCCACTTGCCGCGCCGGGTGGACATACCCGTTCTTCAAGACGTTCTTGGACATGAACAGGTCGTAACCCGTCCCCACGGACTTTTGGACTTCAGCGTCGGCGGGAAAGAAACCATGCACGAGCCGCAAGGAACCCACCAAGCCCTTGGCCCCCTTGATTTGTCCCTGGTCGCCGGGATAGCTGTACATCGCCCGCAGCTCTGGATCGACTTCGATCCCCACCACCTCCGCGCCCAGACAGGCCAGCATCCGCAATTGGCCGATCGAACCATAGCCGTAGTCCACGATCTTCGTACCTTCGCGAACCTCGAAGCCTTCGGCCGCCAAAACGTCGAACGCACGGGAATAGGCCAACGGCGTGCCGTGTTTCGACTTGTAATAGAACGCGCCGTCGCGCGTGTGCTTCGTCAGCTTCTCACGAAGTTCCGCATCCAGCGATTCGGCCTCAGCCTCGGAATAGACCTCGCGCTTCGCCGTATCGTAGTACAACGTCCTCTGGCCGATGTCCGGTAAAGACCGCGCCATCTTTAGGAACCGCCGGGGCCAATCCTCCTTGATGAATCGCCGCAGCCGCCTCGCCTGCTCGTGAATCTCCATGACCTCAGGGCTCGCGGACTTGCCACTCCGCTTGATCGTCTTGCCGGACTTTTGTTCCTGCTTCTCCGGAGGATCGTCCTCAGGCTGACATGCGAACGACGGCTGCACTGACGATTGTGCCGCACACCGCTCCAAGGACGACAGGGCCACCCAGGAAAAAGCGATAACAACAGACAATGCCACAACGAAACTCTTCCGGATATGCATCTTGAATCCTCAATCGCCATCGGCGGGAATGTATTGCGAGCGCAGCCGCGCCGCGCCACAATCATTCGAACGAGCCCGACCGGCCGAACTCACGCGCCTCACCCCTCACGCAAGTCGCAAGGCGAGGGCGTCTTGACATACAACAAAAAACAAGATGTGCGAAAATGAAGGTGCGTCAAGACGCACCCTACCTCCCGAAACGCCACCAGGACTTGTGTTCCTGCGGTGCCATCTCTTCAGGTAGCTCCCCGGAATGCTCGAATGGGTCGGCCGTCTCCCGCAGCCAACGACGCCACGCCACCGGGTCGTGGTGATGGGTCGTGCCGGTCAGGACGATCAGCGAACCTTCCGCAGCATGTTGCAGGGCGAAATCGTCCTCGGATTCCAGCACCTCCACCAACACCGATGGAATCGGACGCTCTGTGAAGTAGCTCAACGTGTCGATGGCCGTCAGGCGGACGTCGCGATCCTGATCCCGATCAAGCCGGTCCAAGAGCGCCTCGACAATCTCCCGCCGCTGTGATTCCTCGAAGGCCGAAGCACACACGATCTGCTGAAGTAGTTTCGCCGCCTCGCCCCGCACAGGACCATTCGCCGGCCTTACGTCGCCGAATCTCTCGTCCGAACTCTTCAGCAGCTTCAACGCCGTTGCGACACAACTCGCGTCCGCCGCGCCACACATTGCCCGAATCGCAGCGCGACGCACCATTGAGTCCGTGTCCGTCCGCGCGACGGTATCGAAGACCTCCATCGCCCAGGGGCTGGTCCCATCCCGGCTCTCCGCCAGGCCGACCACCCCCTCGCGGCGCTCGTCCGGCGTCGGCGCTTCCAACGCCATATCAAGCCACGCCTGACTACTCCGGCGTTTGAAAGACCAACGGTGACTGGAGGATGAACACCCAGCCAGTAATACTCCCACAACCAGTGCCATCATGAGGGTGTGCCTCGACGCCCCCGATCGAAACACGGAACGTCCAGCGAAGCACGGTCCCTGACCCAAAGGAATCATCTCAACAATGGGGTTCACTGGCTGCCTGCCGGTGGAATCAAGAATATCAGTCATAACTTATCACAGGCAAAAAGCCTGTGCCAAATATCAAACATAGGGATCAGCCAAAGTTGTTACTATCAATCTCTCCCCTCCCCCGAGCGTTGGACCCTCAATCTCTTGGCCCCTTGGTCCCTAGCCCCTCACTCCCTCTACCCCTTCCTCTAAGCTACCGTCGAAACATCATTTGAAAAAAACTGCTCCGGCGATAACCACGTCACATCCACGATCGGGTGATTGAGAAACCGTTGGCCCAGCTCACGGAATCTCTGCGGATTGTCGCTGACATAGCAATGCAGCGATCCTTCCGCCTTCCCGTCCGTTAATGCCTCCCGACCGCGTAGTAGCTCGACCACCACCCGCGCGGTCTGCTCGCCCGAATCCACGAGCGCGATCTTCGACCCGGCCATCTCGGCAATCGCCCGCTTCAACAAGGGATAGTGCGTACACCCCAGCACAATCACGGTCGGATCCAAACGAACGATCGGATCGAGATAGTCGCGAACAACTTCTTTCACGATCCCATCTTCGCAAGGCCGACCCTCCTCCACCAGCGGCACGAACAGCGGACACGGCTTCTGCACGACCCGGGCCTGTGGATCGTACTGCTTCATCGCCCGGCGGTATGCGTCCGAAGCGATCGTCGCCTCGGTCGCGATCACCGCAATCGTCCCGCCGCGAGCCAGACGCACCGCCTCTCGCGCGCCAGGCTCCACCACGCCACAAGCGTCCACCGGCAGACTATCCTTCAACCCAGGCAACGCCGCCGCGCTGGCGGTGTTGCACGCGACGACGATCATCTTCGGGTCGAACCGAAGCAGAAAATCGCAATCCTCTCGTGCGAATCGCGTGACCGTCTCCGAACTCTTGATCCCATACGGAACCCGCGCGGTGTCACCGAAGTAAACAATATTCTCGCACGGCATGCGATGGCGAAGCGCTCGCACGACCGTCAAGCCGCCGATCCCCGAATCGAACACACCAATGCACCGCGAGTCTGAGGCCATGCTACGTCCTTGCCTGTTGGCCGGTTTCAACCTTTGCCGGTCACCGAGTCCCTGTAGTGCTGGAATCTTAGCGTCCCACAAAGATTTCCTCAAAAGAGGAGCAGGGCCGACCTTTCCTCCACCCACACCTCATCGCGATCCACGGTCAATCTTGTGTTTCGGATATGGCAAACAGATGGTCCTGGCCCCTGATGAACAACACTCCCTCCGAGATTGCCGGCGTGGCCATGCAGATTTCGCCCATCTCGTTCTCGGCGAGAATGGCGAATTCCGATCCAGCTTTCACGACATAGACCTTGCCTTCTTCACCGGTGAAATAAACCTTTCCATCGGCAGCGACCGCCGAGGCGGTGAACCCGCCACGACCACTCCCGAGACGATTGCGGTATGTACGCTCCCCAGTCTTCGATGCGTAACATGAAAGGATGCCCTGATCCTTGCAGGCGTAGAGATAGTCGCCATAAATCAGGGGGGTTTGCATGTACATCCCGCAGCGGCGATCGACCCAGGCCACATGCTCATTGGATTGCTCATTGGGTTTGAGCGAGATGTCGCCGTTTGCGGTTGGCCGAATCGCCATAAGCGGGGCTGCCGGTCCGTGGGCACTGGCGAGGAATATCAGGCCCTTCCCGATGACGGGCGTGGGGACCGGGATGTCACCGCCACCGCTAAGGCGCCAGAGTTCCTTGCCTGTCGAAGCGTCATACCCACCCGCGTGTTTGAATCCGTTGCATATCACCTGTGTCCGCTTGCCATCATTGAGGATCGTCGGCGTGCTCCACGTTGGGACGTCGTCGCGAGGGGTGCGCCAGGCTTCGCTCCCGTCCGAAAGGTTGTAGGCAGCGACAAACGAACCCTTCTGAACATCACATTGCACAAAAACCTTACTCGCATGAATCACCGGCGAACTGGCGAATTCCCATTGTGCCTCTGGCATTGCAAAAAAACCCGCGTCCAGCAGGCCGAGGTCTTTTTTCCACTTCAGAGTACCTTCAACGTCGTAGCAGTAGAGACCCTCGGAACCGAAAAAAGCGACAACGTGCTTTCCGTCGGTAGCGGGTGTGCAGTTGGCGTGAGAGGCCTTGGGATGACGCTTGACCTTCGGCACGCCCTCGCAAACGGTCTTCTCCCAAAGCACCTTGCCGGTCTTCTTGTTGAGACAGAAAAGCAGCCAGCGATGAACGGTGTTGTCGTCCACAGGAAGTACATCGCCATAGAGTCCGACCTTCAACTCTGGATCGGGCTTGCCGCTGATCGCAGTGGTGACAAACACCCGATCGCCCCAGATCGCCGGGCTGGAATGTCCTAGGCCTGGAATGCGGCATTTCCAGGCGACGTTCTGTCCAGTCTTCACGTTCCAGGTCGTTGGCGTCGCGAAACCCTCGGCCACGCCACTGGCGTGCTGCCCGCGAAACCGTGGCCAATGGATGGCAATGGGCTCGTCCGCAGAAAGCGTCGCCGGCAAACACAACACAACTGTTGAAGCGACAAGGACACGAAAACCAAAATGAATCGCCACGCCGCGGAGGGTCGACACCTTCGTACTCTTTGTTTCCATGTTCATGTCCCTTTCTGTTTCCTTTTTCGCCTCTGACTGCTTGTTGACGCGCTCGGCGATGATCGCCTCTTGCGGCCAATGCCATTTCAAGCCTAGTGTTCCGTCAAGCGTCATGTGAGGGATGCGCGAGCAACGTGGGTGCCACTGGCGGCTTGTCCGCCAGT
>CAZTAR010000059.1:0-15479 GCA_964611695.1 uncultured Planctomycetaceae bacterium
TCGCCATTTTGAAGCTCTCTTGCTCAAGCAAACTTTGCCACCCTAGTTTTTTTTCCCTCGGGTCTACGTGGTGTTGGTGTGCATCAGGTTGTATGAGCATTGCAATCGGGATGGACTGCGTTCGGCTCGATGTCTGTTCTGCTGCTTAATTCACTGTGTAATATGATGTTGCGGTTGCGAAGCGTATTTGGAGCAAGGCCAGACGCAGGCTGATGCAGGGTTTGCCATTTCTTGGGGTGGACAGGTATGCGCCCCAAACTTAGGATTTGCGACGAAGGCTCGTTTTCGGCGAACTGTTTTGCCGAAATAAGTAGGTGTGCAATTATTGCGCGGTCGTGCCGGGATGGCACGAAGTCATGCGAGAAGACTAAGCTCGCGACACAACCCAACCTGATTAGGAGAAGAGGAACATGAATACTGTTGTCTGCGGACTCTTACAACCGATGGTGGACATGGTCCAAGCCTGGGTGTCGTTGTTCTTCGTGCCATTGAACTTCCTTGGTATGACAACGCCGCCAGTTGCGTCTTGGTTCAACCCTATTATTACCCCACTTGTTGGCTGCAGCGTCACGTGATTCCATCTGGCTTGCTGCTTTGGCAGCGGCCCGATAATCACCAGACTTCACGCCGGATGTCCATGGATATGATTCCGTGGGCGCCCGGTGTGTTTTTTTCAGACCTTCAAATCTTTCGGGGGGATATACGGTGCATTGGTTAGTGCCGTCCAACTGGTTCGCTCCGTGCGGTTGTCTCAGCTTTTTCCTACAATTGATGTTAGTAAGGCGTACACTGAGAGGACGTCCTGAAACCTCGTGCTGCGTCAACCTTCCTTTTTCGGGTTCACTGGGTTTCGGTTTCTGTGGCACAGGCGTCTCGCCTGTGTCTTCCACCGGCGGGACGCCGGTGCCACAAATGCCATGGCGGAGCCAACCCGACAACTTAGGGTTGACAACGCACTAGTGCCAATGAGGTTCTCGATGAACGTTCTTGTTTCCGGTGGGGCCGGGTATGTTGGAAGTCACGCCGTTCGCGCACTTGTCGGCGCGGGGCATTCCATCGTTGTTTTGGACAATTTGTCCGCGGGCCATGCCGCGGCTGTCGTGGACGATGCCAGGTTGGTTGTCGGTGAATTAGGGGACGAGGTGTTCCTAGATGATCTGTTCCGCGAGTTCGGATTCGACGCGGTCATGCACTTTGCCGCTTTCATCGAGGTGGGGGAATCCGTCGTCGATCCTCTCAAGTTCTATGACAACAACGTCGGTAACTCGATCCGGTTGCTCCGTGCGATGCAACGGCACGACGTGCATCGTTTCGTTTTTAGTTCGACTTGTGCGACATACGGCATCCCGGAACGAATGCCTATCACGGAAGATATGCCGCAGGTTCCCGCGAGCCCTTACGCGCGGGCGAAGCTGGCGGTCGAATGGGCGCTGACCGATTCCGCGGATGCGTGGGGGCTGGGTTTTGTCGCGCTTCGTTACTTTAATGCCGCCGGCGCCGCAGCCGATGGGACGATCGGTGAAGACCACGAACCGGAATCCCATCTGATCCCCAATGTTCTCAAGGTTCCGCTGGGTCTGCGCCCGCATATCAAGCTGTTCGGCACAGACTACGAAACACGCGACGGTACGTGTATCCGCGATTATGTTCACGTGGAGGATCTGGCAGACGCCCACGTGTTGGCGATCGAGGCGATCGAACCGGGCCGTAAGCAATACTACAACGCGGGAACGGGCCATGGCGCGACGGTTCTCGAAGTCGTCGAGACGGCACGCGAGGTGACGGGTCATCCGGTTCCCACGATCGAGGAGCCTCGCCGGGCGGGTGACGTGCCGGAACTCCGCGCCGACTCGTCGAAGATCCGCCGCGAGCTTGGATGGGCGCCGAAGTATGAGAACCTGCACGATATTGTGGCCAGCGCCTGGAAGTGGCATCACGGTCACCCGAAGGGCTTTGATGATCGGCCGAAACGGGGCGATTGATGGGGGCTCGAAACCTGCCTTTGTGGGGAAAGCGGCCTCATCCGCTTCTGGAGATCGACGCGGCTTCGCGGTTGATCGCCGATGAAGTGCGGCCCGGGAGTGTCATTGAGGCGACACTTGCCGAGGCTGCCGGAAGCGTATTGGCTGCGGACGTGTCGGTTTCCGAGGACTATCCGGCGTTTGACAAGTCGCTGATGGACGGCTTTGCGGTGCGGGCCGTCGATTGCCGGACACCCGGGGCGGAGTTGAGTGTCATCGGCTTGGCACCCGCCGGTGGAAAGATTGATCGCCGTGTTGAAACAGGACAGGCCTTGCGGATCAACACTGGGGCGCCGCTTCCGCTTGGCGCGGATGCCGTCGTCAAAATCGAAGAAACGATGGTCCGCGGTGACGAAAAGGTTGCTGCCGGCGGAATCGTGCGGATCACCACTGCCGTGTCGGCAGGAGCGCATGTCGAGCCGCGCGGGAGCATCAGACGCGCCGGGGCCGTCGCGCTGCGCGCGCCCTTGCGGCTTGGTCCGAATCACCTGGCCGCTGCCGCGATGACGGGTTCCCATACGTTGAAGGTTTACGAACGGCCCGGTGTTGCCATCGTGATTACCGGCAACGAGGTTGTTCCTGCGGGTGCGTCGAAACGGCCTGGGCAGATTTATGACTGCAACGGGCCGATGCTCGATTCACTCATGTCGCAGTTCGGGGCGTTGCCAACGCCTTCCACGATCGCGATGGACACCCTGGAGGATTTGAAGGCCAAGTTTTTCAGGGCCTTGGAACAGCCTATCGTGCTTGTCAGCGGCGGCATGTCGATGGGAACGCTGGATCTGGCGCCGGAGGCACTCGCGGAGTTGGGTGTCCTGTGGCTGATGCACGGTGTTTCGGTTCGGCCGGGAAGGCCGGTGGCATACGGTCGCGGTTCTGACGGGCAGCACGTTTTCGGCTTGCCCGGGAATCCGGTCAGTGTGTTCGTCTGTGGTTGGCTTTTTGTTCGGTGTGTGGTGGCCGGTCTTCAAGGTCTGCCGCCGAGACCGCCACAGCGCGTGCCGGCCACGTTGGTGGGAGAGATCAAGGCACATCGAGATGCCCGTCCCGCATTCGTCCCTGCACGGACGTGGATTGATGCGTCACACGGCCTGATGGCGGAGCCCTGCCGGTGGCGGGGTTCGGCGGATGTGTTTGGCGCGGCGGAAGGGACGGGGTTGCTCTGCATTCCGACACCTCGTGAGGGGATGGCAGCGGGAAGCCGCGTTGATGTCATTTTGACTTCCGGCGGCTAGAGCATTTTAGCGTTGAGAGTGCATGCTCCATTGTAGCGTCGACCCCTCGTGTCCGACGGGGATCACCCGTTTGCTCGCCCCCCACAAGGTCGAATGATGACCGCTTGCTTACGCGCGCGTCTCTGATCCTTGCCGGCACTGGCAGCAAGCTGCCAGTGGCACCCTCCAGTTAAACTTGACCAGTCCCCCTGTGGGTAGATTGTACCAGTATCCCTGTGTGTTGTTTTCAGTATTGGCGGGCTGGAAATCAAGCGCTGATCGATTGTTTGCCGATGTTTCCATGTTGCGCGAAGTGTCTGCGCAGCGCAGTTTTTGCGCGAGCGACCCGCCATGCTGTATGTTGCGACATCCTTCTGGTTGACCGTGGCAGTTTTGCTCGCATGGGGCGTGCACCATCTCTGGAGCGGGGTTGCCAAGCCGAGGGCTGTCAACGCTGTGCTTCTGCCTGGGACGCTGGTGGCCCAGTTGGGGCATATCGTGGGGCTCCTGATAACGGGGGCGACCGTCAATAACACCTCGTTGATGCGCGACGATGATAAGGGTGGACCCGAGACTGATCCGTCCCCTCAGCCAAAGCTTCCCGTCATCGGACCGGTGATTGTCGCTTTGCTTCCGATGCTTGCGCTCGGGTGCGTGCTCTATTTTGTCATTGTCCAACTCGGCATGCCGGTGGTTCGGCATGTGAATACCCTGCAGTCCGGGCAGATCGCAAGCGAATTGCCGGGTACGCTCCCCGCGTTTTGGGACCAACTTCGGGCGCTCATCACGTTGGCGGAAAGTACGTTGGCCGCAGTCTGCATGGGCGAGGGCGGGCGTGTTCGGATGGTGGTGTTTGTATACCTGATGATTTGTCTGACCGTGAGGATGGCTCCTTTGCCTGGAAACGTGCGGGGGCACATCGGGGCGATCGTGGCGTTGGGCATCGCGGGTTGGCTGGCGGGGAGTCTCACGCCCAAGCTTCCCGAGATGATCACGCAGACATGGCCTTTGTTGACCATGATCATCGGGTGGCTGTTGTTGTTGATGATGCTCAGTCTGGTCGTGCGGGGCGCGATTGGCTCGATTCGCATGATTCTTCAGACGGATTGATTCGCAGACGGATAGCTTCGCAGACTGGTTGATTTGCAGATTGTTTGATTCGCAGGCGGACAGAATTGCAGACGGACTGGTTGGTACGCATCCGCGCGTAGTGATCCCGGCGGTTTTGGTGGCGGAATGCTCGATCGGAACAAGCGACAAGAGAATGGCGCCTCGGGCGACTACCGCCGCAAGGTGGTGACGGTCGACCGGCTGAAGCGGATTGTGACGGACCTTCGCCAGACGGCTTCCGGCCACGAGGAGTCGCCACCGACCGTTGTGCTGTGTCATGGGTGTTTTGATATTGTCCATCCGGGGCACATTCGCTATCTGGAGTTCGCGCGCACCCAGGGTGATTTGCTCGTGGTATCCATCACGGGCGATGCTTTGATTAGCAAGGGGAACCAGCGACCGTACATCCCCCAGGAGTTGCGTGCGGAGAACCTTGCCGTACTAGAACTTGTGGATTATGTCGTGGTCGATTCAAACCCGACCGCTTGTTCGCTGATCCAGCTTCTCAGCCCTGACGTATACGTGAAGGGGCAGGAATACGCGACGAGCACGGACCCACGTTTTCTTGCTGAACGGGATGTGGTGGAGTCTGGCGGGGGACGTGTCATCTTTTCCAGCGGTGATGTGGTTTTCAGTTCCAGTCGTTTGGGCGAGTTGATGGCGCTGTCCGATCCTGACTCGCCGAGCCTGGATTCCCTGGGCGCTGTGTGCCGGCGTCACGCGATCGACGAGCGGCGTTTGCCATCATTCCTTGAGGAGATGCGAGGCAAGCGGGTACTGATCATCGGGGATCTCTTCGTTGATCGGTATGTCCTGTGCGATGCGACGGACATTGCGAACGAATCGCCCATGATGTCCCTCAATGCTTTGGACAAGCGTGATTATCTCGGGGGGGCCGGCTTGGTGGCTGCACAGGCTGCCGCACTGGGGGCTGAGCCTTTGCTCGTGACCGGGCTGAGCGGGGATGATCTATCGGCGTGGGCGACCGATGCGTTGGCGGAGGCGGGTGTGGAGATTCGCACTTCGCGTCATCGTTCCGAGTTGGCGCTGCAGACTCGGTTCCTTGTTGATGATCACAAGTTGCTGCGGGTCGATCGTACCATCGTCCAACCGCTGGATTCAGTGGGTGAACGATGGGCGTCCGACATTCTGCTGGCGGAGGCGGGAGGTGCTGACGCCGCGATCATCTACGACAGTGGTTATGGCCTCATTACGCCGGGCCTGTTGCGGCAGCTTGGCACGACATTTCGGCAGAAGCTCCCGCTGCTCACCGGCGGGGCCACGGAGCCGCGTGGCAATCTGAAGGCGTTGCGAGAATTCGACCTGCTTTGCTCCTCGGAGCGCAAACTCCGTGTCGCGCTGAACGATTTCGGCGGCGGCCTTTCCGCGTTGGCTTACCGTGTGCTGGAGAAGACGCAGGCCAAACAGATGATCGCGTCGTTGGGTAAGCGTGGGGTGGTGACGTTCGACCGTCGGTCACACGATCGCGAATCACCCCAATGGGGGGATCGCCTTTGCAGTGAGCACCTTCCGTCCTTGGCCGCGCTGGTTGTGGATAGCCTCGGGTGTAGTGAATCATTGCTCACGGTTGCCACGCTTGCCTTGTCGAGCGGCGCCGGTTTGATGCAGGCGGCGTATCTCGGGGAAGCGGCGGCGGCGCTTCAGATTGCGATGGCCGGGCCTGGGCTGGTTCGATCGGACGATCTTGCCCGGTGGATCATCGGGCGTCACGAATTGAGAGAAACTGATGTGTGCGAAGGTTCCGCATTTCGGTGCGATACCGGTTCATCGAGGAACCCATATGCGATCAAAGTCGTTTGACAGACAATCAAAGTCGTGTGACGGGCGATCTCCGTCATGTGGGTGTAGTATTATCATCCCGACGTTGAATCGCCGAGAGGTGTTGGACGAGACGCTGACTCGGATCGGCTCACTTGCTCTGTGGGGAACTTCCGCAGCTTCAAAGAGCGAGGTCATTGTGGTGGACAACGGTTCATCCGATGGGACTTCGCGGCTTCAGGCTCGGCATCCCGAGGTGAGATGGATTGAACTGGACCGCAACCTGGGGGCGTCGGCGCGGAATGTCGGGGCTGTTGCGGCTCGAGGTCGCGTGCTTCTGATGTTGGACGATGACAGTTGGCCTGCCGAGGGGACGGTGGAGCGATTGGTCGCGTTATTTGATCGGAAGCCGGAGCTTGGCGCGGCTGCCTGTCGAGTGCGTCTTGCCGATCCTCCGCACCTTCACGATGCCGGTGGTGTGCCGGGCATATTTTTCAATTGCGGCGGGGCCATTCGGCGAGAGGCGTTTTTAGAAGCGGGCGGCTTTCCGGTGGATTTTGATTATTATGTCGAAGAGTATGATCTTTGTTGTCGTCTGTGGCGGAACGGCTGGCGTGTCGAGCCGCATGGGAACATGCTCGTTTGGCACCGTCGTGTGACGGCGAATCGTGATAACAACCGCATGCTGCGTCTACTGGTTCGCAACAACCTCCGTCTGTGGGGCCAATATGCGCCGGCTGGCATGTTGGATGAGATGGTGGAGAGCACCGTAGATCGTTATCGCCGAGTGGCCGAAAAGGAGGGGGCAATCAGCGGTTTCAACGAAGGTTTGGTTCAAGGCCGTGCGGAATGCCCAGCCGCTCGACGTCGTCCAATGTCTCGCAAGTCATTCGAGGCACTGTTCGGCCTGCGTGGCGCGCGGAGACTGTTGCGGCAATGGGCTGATAACCACCAGGTTCGAAACGTAGCCGTGTGGATGCGGGGGAAAGGGTGTGCACAATTGCTCGACATCCTGCCGTCTGTTAACATCGAAGTGGAAGCAGTGTACGACGTTCGGGTGGAACGCGCATCTTGGAGAGGTGTTCCTTTGCGTTCGTCAGACGTGTTTCAAAGTGACTCGGTTGACGGTATTGTGGTCGGGTCGCTTTCGCCTGGAGTTGGGGAAGATATCGGGAACGAGTTGCGAGAGTGCTTTGGATCTGTTCCGATCATCTCGCCTGCTCCGTGGGTTCTGCAGGCTTGTGAACCACTCGCGGTGTCGGCCTAGCGACCGCGATGATTTAGAAACTATCTCAGAATTGTGGCACAGGCGTCTCGCCTGTGTTTTCACCGCCGAGACGGCGGTGCCACAATCAGCTTGGCACAGTCTTGCGGTATTCTGAGATAGTTTCTTAGCGATTACCGCGTTCGTCCAATCTCGCCGAGAAGGGTGACGCTGTCTTTTTCCTAATACGTGATTATCCACTGGTCGATGCTGCGCCGCGGGCCGGATGGCTCTTTGCGCTCAATTGCGCGTAACGTGGCGAATACTCTGCCAGTGGCACGCTTGAGCATACTGAAAGAGGCTTCCCAATGGCCCCGTGTGGGATGCGGCTTTGGCATCCGGCCGGAATCGAGACATTCAGGCGAGGTATGGCTTGACCTTGAGAGGTAGAAAGAAAAATATTTCCCCGCTCGTGGCAGCTCGCGTCCGTCCCATTCGGCAGGCGCCGGGGGGGAGTGCATTTGGCAGTCCCGCCTGGAGTCTAAGCCTCAACCGCGTCGGCAAATCTGGTGATGCTGCTCATCTTTCTCAGGCAGCAGACGAGAACATCAGTGCGCGTGAGGAGGTTCGTCATTCCGCGACGGCCCTGCACGTTACCGAGGCAGCGTTGGGGAAGATGAGCGATCTTCTGACAGCGCTTTCTCGGGTGGTTGAAGAGGCGAGCGGACTCCACCGTAAGCCGCCCGGCTCCGCGAAGGCTCTTCAAGGCGCGATCGATTCGACGCTTGATGCAATTGATGCGGTCGTTGATCGAGTCGAGTTCGGCGGCCGCAAATTGTTAGAGGAAGATTGGCCTGAGACGTTCGAGGGTGCAGTTCTTCACGGTGAATCGGTTTCAGACGAGAATGCCGAGGTCAGTCTTCCCGACGTGGATACTCGGCGTTTTCATGGAGGTCCGGGTGGTTTTCTCGCCGCACTGCGAAGCGGCGGTGCGAAGTCCGTTGCAGTCGTAGGACTGGAAGAGATTCTCGAAGTGATTCAGGCAAGCATTTCCGCGTTGTCGGAACAGCGCGACCAACTCGCGACTTTTTTGAATACGCAGGTCCGACCTGTGATTGAGGCATTGGAAGTTGCGAGCGAGAACGTTTCGGCCGCCGAGAACGTATTGGACGATGCGGACTTTGCACTCCAGGCAGGTCGGATGACGGGCGCGGATGTGTTGTTGAATGCGAAGCCGCTGCAGCAATTAAAAACTTCGCCACCGGCTTTTTTTCGAATGTCCGAGTTTGCGGCGGAGAATTCGTCACATCAGGACTAATCCCACCGTCCCATAAACAGGCAATAATTACGCCATTAAGACGGGGATGTGGACCGTGCTGTTTTCTGGATTCTGGAATGATGTTCTTATCGGAATGGTCGCGTGCAAAAAAAATACGACTGTTACAGTGCCAGGATAAAGCCTAGTGAAAGTCGGGCGTCGAGGGGCCCGATAGGAAATACGGTTGAACCCAGAGTCGGGTCACGAGACTCGGCGTTCGAGGCGTGTTGAAAGGGATGGAACGAAAACCGGCACGATGCCGGATATACCGAGAAGGCGAAAAAGAATCGCCATCTTTCGACACTCGAGGGAAGAGAGAACAGTGAAGGGCACGCACGGCTGCGTGCTATACCACGCAAAGAAACACCGAAAAGGTATGCGTGGGCGTTCAGGGAGGAATCCATGAGTCGCATCAATACAAACGTCTCAGCACTTCAGTCAATTCGCCACCTGATTAACAATCAGGCGGACCTGACTACCAGCCTGGAACGCCTCAGTTCCGGACTCCGCATCAACAGAGGGGCCGATGATCCAGCGGGTCTGATCGCGTCGGAATCGCTCCGCTCTGAGATGCGCGGGCTGAACGCCGCAATCGACAACTCGACACGCGCGATCAACGTCATCTCGACGGCGGATGGCGCCCTTGCCGAAGTGTCCAAGATGCTCCTTGAGATCAAGGGGTTGATTGACACATCGAGCAACTCGGGCGCACTCTCTGACGACGAGATCGCGGCCAACCAGTTGCAAGTCGACTCTTTGTTGGAGAGCATCAATCGTGTCGCGAACTCGACGCAGTTCAACGGCAAGAAGCTCCTCAACGGCGAACTCGGCTACACGGTCAACGGGTTGAGCACGGCCGACATCGGACGGCTTCAGGTCTTTGGGGCCCGTGTGCCTGCCGGTGGAACGCAGGCCGTCACTGTTCAGGTGACACAGTCCGCGCAGACCGCCGGCATTACGATTGGCACGGGTGGTGTGACGGGTATCTCTACCTCCGGACACCTGGAACAGGCCAACGACGTGACCATCGAGGTCCGCGGCTCTCTCGGAACCGAGATATTCACCTTTACGGGTAGTTCCACGATCGCATCTATTGCCACGACGGTGGCGAACTTTGCCACTCTGACCGGCGTTTCCGCGACCGCGAGTGCTGGCGGCATTTCGTTTAATAGCACGGAATACGGCAGTTCTGAGTTCGTCTCTGTTCGGGCGATCAGCGGTACTTTCACCGTCGTGCCAGGCGATCAGGGCGACTATGAAGACGCTGGAAGAGATGCCTCCGTCATGTTTAACGGGCAGGCCGCCAACGTTGACGGATTGATCGCCAGGATCCGTTCTAACGGAATGGACATCGTCGCGGAATTGACGCAGAAGCTTGGGACGCAGATTCTCAGCACGAACTTCAATATTACCGGTGGCGGCGCCAACTTCCAGATCGGCCCCGAGGTCAACAGCGACGGTCTTGTGAGCATCGGGATTCCATCGATTACCACGTCGAATCTGGGCAACAGCATCAATGGCTATCTGAATTCGTTGGGGTCCGGTGGTGTTAACCAGATTACCGACATCGACAACCATCCGAATGCCGAGAAGATCATCGGCGAGGCCATTGGGCAGATTTCGATCCTCAGCGGACGGTTGGGAGGGTTCCAGGCGAATCAGGTTGAAACCAACCTGAATAGTCTTCGAACCGCACTTGAGAATGTGACGGCCTCTGAATCGGCCATCCGGGATACCGATTATGCGGTCGAGGTTTCGAGCCTGACCAGAGCGCAGATCATCCTTCAGTCCACGACCCAGATGTTGGGTATCGCGAACCAGGCGCCGCAGATCGTCCTGTCGCTACTCGGGTAATAGGTCGGCGGATCGGCCTCGTAATACTGGAAACCACGGGCGAGGCGTTGAACGTCTCGCCCGTTTTGTTTTTTGACGGTCGGCATCGCTCGAAAGGAATGGTGGGGGCGTAGAACCGGCCCAAGGAAGGCCGGTCGTTAAGTCGATACTGAGGATGTTCTGTCGCGCTGAATACAACCGGGCCGGCAGTGACTATCGCCAATGTGGAGTCTTCTAATGCAGGCACAACCCCGCGACCGGGAATCCAGCCATACAAGCGGCGTTATTCTTACGTGTTACGTCGACGGTCGGAAGCGATTTCGCGCCGTTCCGGCAGACGGCAACGGTTCCTATGGAGAAGCGGACGGCGAATGTGATTCACGCGACTCACGCAATGCGAGTCGCCGATTCGGCGGTGTGGTCAAGCGCAGCCGGCGTTTTCATTAATTGCCTTCGAGTTGTCCCGTGAGAGCATTGTTGTGTTCCTTGAGAGCACTGGCGTGGTTTATAAGCGCATTGTGCGTTCCTCGCAGCAGCCGTGCGGGACAAGCCTGTGCGGGTTGGAGGTCGCGAAGCCTGAGCGACCAGGTCGTGTCACGGTCAACGCATTCAGATTGCATTCCGTGGCTCTGGCAAACGGGGTCGTCTCCTCGGCATGTTGATCCCGACAGCTCATCAGACCGGAAACATGCCGACATAATAGTCGGAGTGTACTGACTATGTCTTCGATTTCATCCGGAATTGGTCTCGTATCGGGTTTTCCGATCCAGGACTACGTTGATGCGTTGATGGAAATCCAACGCAGACCCCTTACCCTGCTTTCCCAACGCGTCGCCACGCTGACGAATCGGCGCACTGCGCTTCTTCAAATTTCCGCGCAGATTCTGGGGATTCAGAATGCCGCCTCCCGCTTCGCCAGCGAGGATTTCTTTAAGGCGACCAAGGCTGCGAGCACGGACGAGACCACGCTTCTGGCAACCGCGAGCACCGGGGCGGCGACCGGCCAATATGCGTTTGTTGTCCAGAACCTTGCATCTTCGCATCAGCTCATTTCAGAGGGGTTCGCAACGCGGGATGCAACGCCGATTGGCGCGGGCACGCTGACCATCGAGACTGCTGAAGCGCTGGTCAATCATTCAACAGGTCTGGGATCTCTGAATGGCGGCGCCGGCGTGAAGGCCGGCAAGATTATCATTACCGATAGGGCCGGGAAGGCCGCCGAGGTCGACTTACGCTCCGCAGTGACCGTCGATGACGTGATTGACGCGATCAATAGCCAATCTGATGCGGCGGTTTTCGCTCGGATTGAAGGCGATTACCTCGTGTTGGAAGACATGACAGGCCTTGGGACGGGCACCCTCTCGGTTGCTGAGTACAAGACCGGTCGGACGGCCGCCGATCTGGGCTTGCTGGGCAGTTCTTCCTCAGCCGTGTTGACTGGCTCGGCCCTTGTAGCCATTTCCGAAGACACGCGGCTTGATGATTTGAATGACGGCAACGGCATCCGTCGCCTTACGGCACAGACGGATTTCTCCGTATCGCTTGCGGACGGTACGGTGATGGAGTTCGACCTGTCCGAGTATCTGACTTTGAATACGTCGCTCTCTGTGTTGAACAACGGCGGTGGCGTTCCAAGTGGCGAAATCCGCCTGACGAACAACTTAGGTAACGATGTCGTTGTTGACCTGTCCGGTGCTACGACAATCGGTGATGTGAAAAGCGCCATCGAGGGCGCCGGCGTTGGTTTCACTGTGGCTTTGGCCGGCGGGCACCTGCTTGTTTCAGATGGTTCGAGCGGCGATGGTGAGATGAAGATCGAGGAGGTCGGTGACGGCGGCACCGCCGAGGCACTGGGACTTCTGGGGACTTCTTCCTCCAGTAGTATCACTGGAGAGGACGTATACTCCATCACGACGGTTGGTGATATTCAGCGGGTGATTAACAGCCACGCCGAAAACGGCGGCAAGCTCGTCGCGTCCATCTCGTCCGATGGCACGGGTCTGACCCTCAGTGACACAACCAGCGGCGCCGGAACGTTTGAAGTGGCGGCGTTGCACGGTTCGAACACGGCCGCGGATCTCGGCATCCTGCAATCGGTTTCGGGAGGCACGATTGAGTCACGTCGCCTCGTGGCGGGTTTGAATACAGTTTTGCTCAGGTCGCTCAACGGTGGGAGCGGTGTCAACCTTGGTCAGGTGAATCTGACGGATCGCGCGGGGACGACCGCTTCGATCGATCTGTCCAGTGCCGAGACTTTGACCGATGTCATCGCCGCCATCAACGGCGCTTCGATGCAGATCACCGCGAGCATCTCATCTTCCGGTCTTGGCATTGAGCTGAAGGACACCAGTGGACAGTCCGGGAATTTGACCATCGTCGACGTGACGGGCTCCACTGCCGCGGACCTGAACATCGCATATGACGGCGCGACGAACAAGGTCTCCAGCGGCAATCTTCAGCGGCAATACGTTTCCGCCACGTCACGGCTATCGGAATTCAACGGCGGCGTGCAACTCGGGAAGTTCAAGATTACGGACAGTACGGGGAAAACAGGTACTGTTGACCTGACGCAGGGGAATGAGAAGACATTGCAGGATGTGATCGACGAGATCAATTCCCGCGGCATCGGGGTGGTTGCTCGCATTAACGACACTGGTGACGGACTTCTCATTGAGGATACGGCAGGCGGGACGCAGTTGCTCAAGATTGAAGAAAAAGGAGGGACGACGGCCAGATCGCTGGGGATTCTCGGATCGGCCGCTCAGGGTGAGACGACGATTGACGGCAGCCTTGAAGCGCGAATCAAGGTTTCGGCCAATGACACGCTGAATGACGTCTTGGACAAAATCAATGCTTCGAAGGCGCCCGTTGACGCGACCATTATCAACGACGGGATGAGCGGTCAACCGTACCGATTGAGTCTGAACGGAACGAAGACCGGTTTCAGTGGAGCGCTCGCGGTCGACGGAGGTGGCAGCGGTCTTCGCTTTGAGACGTTTGTGAAGGCGCGAGACGCGACAGTGTTATTCGGATCGGCGGATACCGAGAACCCGCTCGTTTTGTCGAGTTCGACCAATACGCTGAGTGACACGATTACCGGTGTGCGGCTGGATCTCATTGGCGCCAGCAAAGATGCCGTCACGATCTCCGTGACCAAGGATGTGAAGACAATTGTCTCGGACATTTCGAGTTTCGTGTCATCATTCAACGCCGCCATCGCCGGCATCGATACCTTGACCAGTTTCGATCCGGAGACGGAAACGCGGGCGGTTCTCAACGGTGACGCGACGGCTCGGCGCGTGCGGCAAGGATTGCTTGGAATCGTCAATCGGACATCGGGGAATACGGACTCAGCATTCAGTCGGCTAAGCAGCGTTGGCATCCGTCTGGGAAGTGGCGCCAAACTCACTTTCGACGAGGAGCAGTTTCGGAGTGTTTTTGAGAGTGATCCGGAGGCGGTCGTCGCGCTCTTCACGACGGAGGAGACCGGGTTCGGCCACCTGATCGAAAAGGAGATCGAGCGTTTCACTGACAGCGAGACCGGCATCATTCCCGTGCGGGGTGAAGCAATTCAGGCTTCAGAGGATATTCTGAGTGATCGAATCGATCAGATGGAACTCTTATTGGTGCGGCGTCGAGAGCGATTGTTGTCGCAGTTCCAGGCGATGGAGTCGGCCATAGCCCAACTCCAGTCCCAGCAGTCGTCCCTTTCCTCATTGATTTCGAGTCTTAGCACGACGAACGCGTAGATATTCTAGGACTAGATCTGTGTCTCTGCTCGACTGACGGGTGGTACGGTCAAGCGATAGCTTGGCTGTGGTTTGCCTCCCGTTCTGCACGGCCCAGCGTGGCTGGACCATGCCACCCTTAACCAATCAACCGACGCGCGACGATGGACTTGAGCCACTGAAGCTTGAAAAAACATCTGCCGCCGAGACGGAGGGCGGTCGCAACAGCCGATAGGTGTTCTCCACTGATACCTTGGCGTGTTTGGGTCTCCAGCAGATCAAATCGGGCACTGGCCTGCTTTCTACTCAATTTGCGTCGATCGTTCACCGATTTCAACCGTGTGGGAGATTGCTATCGGATTGTGGGTCTCAATGGGCCAAGGCCGCGAATCCGATTGCGAGCGTGAATACGCAACCTGCGGTTGAGTTGCGAGAGACGAACAGAGCGAGACTGGACGCGTCGGGCAAACTGATGACACAGGATCATTCAGGTGAATATCTTCGCAACGCGGTGATGACCGCATCTCCGGAGCAGCTTCATTTGATGCTGTATGACGGAGCGATTCGGTTTTGCCGGCAGGCGAAAGAGGCTCTTTCTCGGAAAGACCTGGAGACGAGTTGCGAGAAGCTATTGCGTGCCCAGCGTATCGTCGTCGAGCTTCAGAACGGGCTGAAACCTGAGGTTGACGCGGCTTTGTGCGACAATATGGCTCGGCTCTATAGTTTCGTATACAAGTGCCTGGTCGACGCGAATTTGAATCGTGATGCTGAAGCGGTTGATGCGGCTTTGCGTGTCCTGGAGCATCAACGCGAAACCTGGCAGCTTTTGATGGAGAAGCTCCGTACGGAATCTCCTGAATGCAACTCCGGACTCGGAGAAGCCACATCGGAAGTCGGCGAAGGTCTCAGCGTCTCCGGATGATTTCGATTGCCTCGGGGTGGGTGCATCGCCATGCACGGGTCGTGGCGGTCCTCAAGGCCGATTGGGCTCCGGGCATTCACAAACACATCCACACATTTTGCCTTTCGTATACGCTCTCAATGTTGGGCTAGTGCTCTGTCACTGGTCGAATGATGAGTGCCACTGGCGTCCGGCCCGCCAGTGTCCTGTGAGCGGTTGTTGGTAATTACGCACTGGCGGACAAGCCGCCAGTGGCACACACGTTGCCCGCGTATCCCTCATATGACGCTTGACGGAGCACTAGAGCATTTGAGGCTGAGATGGCATCCTCGGCGGCGGAGATCAGATGGGGATGAAAGCCCGTTGCTCCA
>CAZTAR010000060.1:0-15357 GCA_964611695.1 uncultured Planctomycetaceae bacterium
GTATCCGTGAGCAGCAGAGTGTCTTCAGAAGGACCGGACGGAACTCCTGATGTTCTACGACTTTCCAGCCGAAAACTGGATTTACCTACGGACATCAAACCCGATCGAAAGCACGTTCGCGAAGGTCCGTTTGGATTTCCTGAGCGGGTTGGATTTGTCGTTGCAGAATTGTTTTGGTTGTAGCGCGCATTTATGCGGAAAGTGAAAGGGGCGAACATGGCCTTGCAGCGAGCTGCACGCGCCCAGTATTGATATGGGGGGTTCTGTACAGGGTTTAGGGACAAAAGCAGGATGAATCATAGAACCGCCGTAATTACTGTAGTTAATAGTATCAGCCCGACGAGCATGCCGTTTAACGAGTTTGCTGCTTATCGGAGCCGATGGCTCACGTCTGAAGAGCATCATGTTGTTGTCCTCAATCGCGTCGATCAGGAGTTCCTTCTAAGGTTTAGAGCTGAAACGGATGCAAACCGTTTGACGATTCATGAGTGTGGCGGACTGTTTAGCAGACTTAGAACCATTATCATCGGTTTGCTGAAGGAGTTTCGCGAATGCGGTGTTCCGCACTTAGTCCACACACACCAGGCGAAGACTGCGATAGCTGTACGGTTGTTATGCTTCTTGAGCTTGAGGGCTACACCTGTTGTACATACGGTTCATAGTTTGTTTGACAGGTATCGCCTGCATAACAAACTGATGACTGTGCCGAGCTTTCTCGCAGCCGACTGCGTTAGCTTTGTGAGTCAAGCTAGCTTTGACGCTTTTCCGAAAGTGTTACGTTTTATTAGAGAGCAGAATCTTTACGTTATTCCCAATGGCGTCGATTTGAGGCGTGTTGATGCGGTGCTTACAAAGTTAGCCTGCGAGGAACTTGGCTGCCGAAACGACAAGGCAAAACACGGATCACAAGCAGCCTTTCAGCTTATCAACATAGGGCGGATCGACAAAGCCAAGAACCAATTTCTATTAATTGACATGCTTGCCAAACTTCCCCAAGTCGTATCCCTGACAGTGATCGGAGAAGGTCATCTTCGTCAGTCGCTGAGTACAGCCGCCCGGCGAGCAGGTTTGGAACATCGCGTCCGATTCAAGGGTCTCATCCCGCGCCAAGCTGTATACAGAGAACTAGTTTCCGCGGACATGTTTGTATCGCCATCCCTATGGGAAGGGCTTCCCATAGGGACGTTGGAGGCGATGGCGATTAGATTGCCAGTCCTCTTGTCGGACATCGGTCCTCACAGGGAGATCGCCGATCGAGGTTCTAGTGTGCGGATCTTGCCGTTCGATTCTGTGAAGTGGGCGGCGGAGATAGAATCGTTTGTTGCGATGGCCAAAAGCGAGCGAGACGCAATCGGCCGAGCGAACCGAGAACTCATTGAGTCGGACTTCTCCCTTGATCGCATGCACGTTGAATACACGAAGCTCTACGAGACATTATGGGATTTTTCCGGGGAGGAGAAGTGATGCCGACTCTAGACGTCGTACGCTCTTTGCTGGATGCCTTCCATAACCGAGACGTTCGCTACTGTCATTGGAAAAGCAATGAACATCTACTAGCGGGAATGAGCGGGGACACCGATCTGGATATTCTCGTCGATCGTGACCAGTCGGCTGAAGTGCAAGAGATACTGGCACACTCGGGATTTAAACGGTTTTTGTCGGCGCCCGGTGCGCAGTATCCAGCCGTCGAGGATTATGTCGCGTTCGACGAACGGACCGGAAAACTCGCGCATTTCCATTTGCACTATCGCTTAATGTTGGGCGAGAAGCACCTCAAGGGATACCGTCTTCCGTGGGAACGGCGTTTGCTAGAGACACGCAAGTTCGATTCTATCGCCGATGTTTATATTGTTGACCCACACATTGAACTGATTTTGTTGTTAGTTCGTGCTGCCATCAAAATCCGCACGAGAGATTTTTTGCGAGCATGTTTTGGAATCAACTATGTCAAACAGGACGACCTTGCAGAGTTTCATTGGCTAATCCAGCGCACTCAAAGTAAGCAAAACTTTCAGATTGCCTCCGAGCTCTTGGGCGAACAGGCAGCTAAACAGATAGGTGAAATACTCTCCGGCTCATTGACTATGCACAGGTTGCGGCGCCTGCGCTGTAGTGCGAGGGCCACGCTGCAACAGTACCGCATGTTCGGGACTTTGGCGGCTACAAGCTTCAGGTGGGCGCGAGAGCTTTCCTGGTTGGTACGAGGAGTCAACAAGAGATACCTGCATTTCCCGATGACAACCGGACGAAGAATCCCCAGTGGCGGATTGATTGTCGTAGTGCTTGGTTGTGATGGATGCGGAAAATCAACTGCCAGCAAGGTCGTAATGCGTTGGCTTTCATGGAAACTCCATCCCATCCATATCTATATGGGCAGCGGGGATGGCCCCAGTTCCTTGTTGCGTTGGCCGATGAAAATCGTTGCGGCATTAACACGATGCCCAGTGGAATCTCACGGAGCCTCGAACAGAGCGGAGCCCGTGCGTGAAAGACCGGATCCGCCACAGAGAGGTTTTCGCCAGTGGATTCGTTTGTTCGGCAAGACTCCCTGGGCACTAGTGCTTGCTCAAGAAAAACGAGGAAAACTGCGGACGGCGGGGCGGGCTAGCGATCGGGGGATGGTCGTCGTCTGCGATCGCTTTCCCCAATGCCAGATCATGGGATTCAACGATGGACCCTTATTGAGTCATTGGCTCGATCATCGTTCGCGATGGCGCCAAAGCCTGGCACGCTGGGAAGGCCGGTGTTACCAATTGGCCCAAGAATGCCCGCCTGATTTAGTCATCAAGCTAAATGTCTCGCCCGAGGTTGCCCTCCAGCGCAAAGATGACATGTCATTGGCGGAGGTACTCAGGCGCATCGATGCTGTCAAGAGTCTCCGGTTTCCCGACCAAACAGAGGTTGTCGAGATCAACGCGGATGAGCCGCTTGAGAGTGTCTTGAGCCAAGTGAAACATGCGATTTGGCGGAAGATATAATGGTTTAGGCAAGTTGAACACGGTGTTGCGCAATGGGAACGAGATCTCCGCTTAGCTCGCAGTTGCAAGTACCTGGCGTCGCGGGCGTTCAGGGCCGTGTCCAGGAATCTCTGGCGAGTTGGTATCCCGAGTTCTCGTCCGGACGAGTCCGGGCGGTGCTCGTCCAAACAAAAGACTTTCGCTGGTCCAGACATTTTGTCTTCGAGATCGTCCGGGACGGAGAAAATCAGGCAATATTCCTCCTTGTCAAGTGCATCCGCGCGACAGATTCGACCGGTCGCGTCCAAGAGGCTGCCCGACCCGACAACAATGCTCAGGTGCTGGAGTACGAAGCGCTCCAGACACTCTACAATAACTTCGGCATGAGAGAATCGACTGACCTAACGGCTGCGCGGCCGCTTGCGCTCTGGCGCGACATAGATGCTTTAGTTCTCGAATACGTTTCCGGTCGGGATCTCCTTGCGATCATCTTTGATGCAATCAAGCCGTGGTCCGGAGTTGCGGTTCAACGCAGGGCCTTGGAAGCGACCCGCCGTGGCGGTAGGCTTGTGGCATCGTTTCATTCGATAACCAGAGGATCCTACCCGTCTTCTGTTGAGTTCAACGCAGAGGATTACGCCCAAAGACTGCAGGAAAGGACCGCTGCTCTTGTGGAATATATCCACGTCCCGGGTGTCCGAAGGCGACTGTTCAAGACTCAGGGAGCGGTTGGGAAGATTGCCGAGCGCATTCAAGAAGATGTTCAGATTTCGTTTCTGCACCGCGATCTGAACCCGGACAATATTGTCGAGACGCCTGATGGTCGCGTCTTCACGGTCGATACGACCCTCCATGAGATCGGTGCTATCGAGGAAGATCTTGCCAAGTTTCTCGTGCATTTGGACACGCTTAAGAAGCGGCTGCTTATGGGCCCGTTCGCCATTCGTGCTTCGCGTACCGCCGAGATCAAGGGCGCCTTCCTGTCCGGGTACGCTTCGGTCGGGTGCTATTCGCCTCGAGTCTTGGCTATGTTCAAGCTGCTCGCTTTCGTGCAGCGATGGATCGATCGGATGAGCCGGTTTACGCACACCGTGTCCGGTCCGGCCGCTGTCGCCTTCCAACGATTCAGAATTAACCCTTTCATGCTGGGATGCCTGGATAACATCTGGAAAGAAATCCAACAGGAATGCGGGGTGTCACGCATCGTGGAGAAGGGGGTTAGAGATGATTAAAGTTGCGCATGTCATTACCACCTACCGCGGCGTTGTTACCATTCTGGCGCCGAAACTGGCAGCTCTTGATGCGTTCAATGATCTGGAGATAGTGGCGATTTCTCCACCTTCACTGAAAGACCTTGCGCTTCCTCCACCAGCCGTGCGGCATGAAACGGTTCCGATTGCGCGAACGATTAAACCTCTGTCGGATGCCAGAAGCCTCTGGCTGCTCTATCAGCATTTCCGAAGAGAGCGGTATGACATCGTTCATTCACACACCTCAAAGGCCGGGTTCATTTCCGCGCTTGCGGCTCGCTTGGCGGGAGTACCTTTGATCCTGCATACCTACCACGGTCTGCCAATGTACGAGGGACAGAATCACCTCAAGAACGCATTGTATCTCACCCTGGAGCGAATCGCCTGCCGCTGTCGGCATCACGTTTTCAGCCAGAATTGGCGAGATCTGTCCACATGCCAAAACCTGATGGGCTCTGCGGAAAAGGCCTCCTACGAAGGCAACGGCGTGAGCGTATCGCAAGTGTGTGAAGCTGCCAGCCTGCACATCGATTCCGCGAAGCGTGAATACCCGACGGGCGGTTTGCGAATCGCCCTGATCAGTCGACTGGAGCCGGTCAAACGTGTTGGTGATTTCATCGATGCTTGCGCCTTGCTTGTGAGCCGGGGAGTCGAAGTGTCTGCTGTTGTCGCGGGTTTCGGTCCTGAGGAACCGAGGCTGCGCCAGTTGTTGCAGAAACATGGGTTGGCCGAGCATGTACGGCTTCTCGGTTGGGTGCAGCATGTCCCCTCGCTGTTGGCTGCCAGTGACGTTGTGGCTCTCACCTCTGAGAAGGAGGGAATTCCCCGGGCCCTCATGGAGGCAATGGCGCTCGGCAAGCCGGTCGTCGCTACCGACGTACTAGGTACGCAAGAGTTGGTAGTCGACGGCCAGACAGGGTTTCTCACGCCGATGGGAGATTCGAGGAGCTTTGCTGACGCACTTGAGAGGTTGGGGGGCGATCCCAAGCTTTGCCACCGACTAGGAAGCGCCGGCAAAGCACGCATAGAGGAGCAGTTCAACGACCTGAAGATCGCTGAGAATTTGCGCGGTTTTTACCTGGAGTACGATGCTCGGTGCAAGGCGAAAAGGTAGACTCATTGTGTCCCCAGGCGCGGATTCCTTGTCTGAATTGTCGCGGATCCGAGGAATGTGACCGAGGTGTCACCGTGGCTTGATTGTGGCGACAAGGTGTGTACACAAGAAACGCAGCGATGTCAGCACATGGCACAGAGGCCAGCTGATTGGGGCCAGCCGTCGAGCCAGTGGAGGAGCGAGTGTCTCTCGCGAGAATCGACACTCACAATCGGGGAATAGCCTGTGAATCTCGTTCTTGGTGATGCCGCGGACGTCTGGGTTGCTTGGATTATTGAACATAAAGTCATACCAGACGATCATACCGCTTGGAGCCAACACACGTAACATTTCGTCCGCAGCCGCCTTCTTGATCCGGTAATCGAGAATCGATGTGAAGACGAGGTTTTGGACGACGATGTCAAAAGTACCCGTCTCCCAAGGCAACTGGGTTGCGTCACCGAGTTGAATTTGGACCATCGGCATCCGCGCGTTTGCCGCCTCGACGGCGGTCTCGCGCAAGTCAATGCCGTAAAGGTTCTCCGCGGGAACCCCCCAGGCCATCCAGCGATTTAACCAAAAGCCATCGCCGCAGCCAACATCACCGATCCGAATCATGAGACGGCCAAGCGCTTCCGGCCGGCCATCGGCGTCACAAGTAAGCCGATTGGTGAACCCCGCTTGTTTGAGGAAGGCAAGAACGCGGCGTTCTACGCCCTGAATGCCGAGGAGATGGGCCGGATTCCAGTCTCTGTAGCGACTTGGCGGCAAACTGACATCCCGATGCGCGTAAACTTTCTTGATTCGATCGGCTTCTTGACTTTGAGAATATGATTCCACAAGAACCTCAAAGAAACGCAAGACGCGTGCCACCAAACAATCATTCGTCGAATGGCGAGTTTCCTCAGCTAAGCGGAAACTATGGTATCATAGGAATAGAGCCGGATGCGGTCAATCCGGCCTGCCGCGGGGACATGGAGAAGGAAAGCAATGAGAAGCGGCGTGATTGAGTCCTATCAACGCGGATTCGCTGACTGGTTGGGGAGAGACTTCGCCTTCGGTTTTTGGAAGGGCAGGGCGGCCTTGTTTGCCATGCTGGAGGCCCTCGATATCGGCGAAGGAGACGAGGTCATCGTCGCCGGCTACACCTGCGTAATGGCCGTCAACCCGATCATGTACGTGGGGGCCAAGCCGGTGTTCGTGGACATCGAGCCAACCACCTACAATATGGACCCCAATCAGATCGAAAACAAGATCACCCCCAGGACGAAGCTGATTATCGCACAGCATACCTATGGCTATCCTGCTGACCTCGACGCTATCGGGGACATTGCGAAACGCAAGGGCTTGCCGGTAATTGAGGACTGTTGTCTGGCCTTGGGATCGAAGTATCGCGGTCAGATCGTGGGGACGTTTGGCTTGGCGGCCTATTACTCGTTTCAGTGGAACAAGCCCTACACAAGCGGCATCGGCGGCATGGCCGTCACGAATGATCGAGATCTTGCTGGCCGTATCAACGGAGTTTGTGAGGCCGAGTTACTTCGACCGACGGCCAAGAAGGTTGGGTTACTCACGCTGCAACTGGCGGTTTACCGAACATTCATCTACCCGCGGACGACGACATTGGCTCAGAACGTCTTTCGGTGGCTTGTGAAGAAGGGTCTCCTGGTTGGGTCGATGAGTGACCGGGAGTTGGTGCCGACGAAGGAGGACGGTTTTTTCACCGGCATGGCCGGCATCCAGGCGCGTTCAGGCCTTCGCCAGCTTCGTAAGGCTGAACATAACCTCGATCATCGAAAGAAGATGCGACGCGTGTATGATCGACTCCTGATGGAACGGGGTTGGCCTGTGACTACGATTCCAGAACACACGGATCCAGTCTTGGTCAGATATCCGGTTCGTGTGGCCGACAAAGAAACTGCACTAGCCAACGCTGCGAGGCACTTTGTCGAATTAGGCAGTTGGTTTGAGTGTCCTCTTCATCCGGCGGAGACGAAGATGGAAGCCTACGGCTATCTTCCCGGAATGTGCCCGGAAGCCGAACGGGCCAGTCGCGAAGTTGTCAATCTTCCACTCCATCCACGTGCCAACGAAGCTACCGCGAGGCGTTCCATTGATTTCATTGTCGGCCTGGGGGCAGCGACGCGATAAGGGGGGCAGGTGCGGCAACGACCAACGCTGTTCTTCGAAGCATCAACAGGCGTCTGATCCATTATTCGATCCGTAACGCAATTGTCGACCAGGTTGAGGGATGGCAAAATCCCTCGGCTGATCCTTCGCCGTCTTTGACGGAACGACTCCATCACGGTGTACTCTAGGAAATCCGCGTGGTGCCGGGAAGTTTTTGGAAGGGTGTCGGACCAACATAGGAAGCGGTATCATCTGTCGGCATCAGGTTAGACAGATGTCTCACCGCTTCATTATCACTCCGAAAGCAAGACGGGAAATGTATCGACAGGACGGGTAACCCGGTAGGAACCGGTCGGTTGGAAGCCCCAACAGATAACTGAGGAATCAGCGAATGGTTTTCAACTCCTGGGTCTACATGTTGTTTCTGCCGCTGGTATTCCTGTTATACTGGCCCCTGCCTCATCGCGGACGTCTGTTCCTTCTCCTCGTCGCCAACGCCGTATTCTACGGCTGGTGGGATGTTCGGTTTCTTGTCCTGATCGGGCTCACGATCAGTATCGACTTTATCGCCGGAGGGCGCATCGGACGGCTCGGGCCGGATGATCCGGCCAGAAAGCGCTGGCTGCTCGTCAGCGTGATCGGAAACCTCGGCATCCTCGGCACTTTCAAGTACTTCGACTTCTTCAGCGCCAGTGCAGCCGACCTGCTGATGGAACTCGGCATCACCGTCGATCCGTTCCTCTTGAAAGTGGCTCTGCCGGTTGGTATTTCCTTCTACACATTTCAATCAATGGCCTACACGATCGATGTCTTTCGGGACAGGGTCAAGCCTGTTTACGATCCGCTCGTGTACGCGACGTATGTCTCCTTCTTTCCGCAACTCGTCGCAGGTCCAATCGAACGCGCCGGCCATCTGATTCCGCAAATCGAACACCGTCGTACCTGGGGGGATGCCGACCCGAAGCTTGCCTTCTACCTGATCCTCTGGGGTCTGTACAAAAAAATCGTGATCGCCGACAACCTTGCGAAGATCGTCGCCTTGTGTCTCGACGGCGAGGCAACGACTGCTGGTTGCGTGGTGGTTGGTTCGTTGGCGTTTGCCTTCCAGATATACTGTGATTTCTCCGCCTATACGGACATCGCGCGCGGCTCCGCGTTGCTCCTCGGCGTCCGATTGTGCGAAAACTTCAAGCTCCCATACTTCGCCATATCCCCGAGTGATTTCTGGACGCGATGGCACATCTCACTGTCGAGTTGGCTTCGTGATTACCTGTATATTTCGCTGGGTGGGAACCGCAACGGAAGGCGCAAGACATATCGAAACCTGTTCCTGACGATGCTGCTGGGAGGGCTGTGGCACGGGGCAGCGTGGAATTTTGTCATCTGGGGTATCTACCACGGACTGTTGCTGATCGGTTATCGAATCGTATTCGGTCGCGCGGGACGCCCGGCCTGTAAGACCGTCATTAGCAAGGCGGGATGGATGCTCGTCATGTTCATCTTCACGCTCGGAGGTTGGGCCATCTTCCGCGCCACGGCCCCCGGCCAGCTTCTCGAATTTGCGCAAGCCCTATGGCGGTTCGACTGGCACATTCCGTCAGGCTCGCTGAGGGATGTCTTGTTCCTGGCCTCAGGAGTCCTCGTCATGATGATTGTCCAGGCCCGCTCCGGCGACATGATGGTTGCCTTCCGTTCGTCGATCCTGATCCGAATCCCCCTCGCGATCCTGCTGATTGGTTCAATCGTCATGTTGGGTGCGACAGGGGGTGTGGAGTTTATCTATTTCCAGTTTTAGTGAGTTTTCCATGTCAACCCTCAACAGCCGCCTACGGAGATTGAGCCTCACAATCGCAGCCATCCTCATCGGCTTGGTTGCGATGGAGGGATATGCGCAGTTGGCGCGGTGGATTGGCTTCAGAACCCACAATATCGTGGTAACGACGGCGAGAGACGAAGCCCGTCTCTTGGCGATCATGACAGGTGAAGAACCCTTCGTTGCAGAGGCGACACGCATCTTGGTCCTGGGGGATTCGTTGGCGTATTCGCCGGGTGTCCCTTACAAGGACTTGTGGTCCAAATTGCTGGCGGATCGGATCCGGTTTGAGACAGGAACCGAGGTCATCATGATCAATGCCGCCCTGGCGGATACAAACACATGGACGCACCTCCGGCAGGTACGCGAAATCGTGCCCCTGATGAAGCCGGACATCGTACTGCTCATGTATAACTACGGTGACATCAAACAGAGCGATCGGTTCGGCATTGCCGGTGGCGAGGGCGTTGTCGGTCGTTCTGCGCTCGTCGGTGGGGAGGCGGAGGCTTTGAAGACCAAGAAGCAAATACAGGTTCGTCTTCCAAACCAGGAACGGCACCCACGCCCCCTTCTGGGTAGCGTGCTGAGACAGATCAAGAAGAGGTCACTCGCGATGCAAGGGTGCTTGCCCCGCATCAACATGCAGCTAAAAGCCTGGGGCATTGTTGTGCCGGGCTCCTCTTTTCACCATATGTCCCGGGTTGCTTACACCCCCGAATACAAAGGTTGGATCGAAGTCCAACATCTCCTTCTGGAAATGCGGAACTTTTGCGACGCGAATGACACAAAATTGGCCATCTTCGTTCTCCCACAATTCACGTCGCTTCGTCGAGACTTACTGTCGATTCCGCGTCGTGTTTTGGGTGAGTACCTGGACACAATCGAGGTGCCCCACGGTTTCGGTTTCGAGCACTTCAAAGGAAGGAGTTGGGAGGAACTCGCGGTCTCTCCCTTCGACTATCATCCTAACGTCAAGGCGAATAGAGAGATTGCAGATCTGATCTACGACTGGTTGAGCGCGAGCATCGGTTTTGACGCCGTACAACCATAGGGCCCTGGCAACAATGTCGTGACTGAAAGGGCAATCCCGCCGATCTCCACCTCGTAACTGAGTCGGGCAAACTCGCGACGCAGCCTCATAAGAACCTGCATTGACATCACTTAGGTGACGGTACTGATAAAGGAAGTCCTTGAGTAAACTACGTAATCCTGTAGCGTCCGACGCCCCTGTCGGACGTTGAATACAAACTGTTTGCCATGGCCGACACAGGCGCCGGCCGCTAGGGAAAAAGTGAGTTTGCTCTCGCCATGCCGCCTGCTGGGCCCGCAGTAGCCTAGCCACCAGGC
The DNA here is from genome assembly GCA_964611695.1 of uncultured Planctomycetaceae bacterium. Taxonomy (GTDB): domain Bacteria; phylum Planctomycetota; class Phycisphaerae; order UBA1845; family UTPLA1; genus CAZTAR01. The sequence goes on from CAZTAR010000060.1 coordinate 10,591, forward strand.
TTCAAGGTTCCGTTCTAACAGCACCCTGCCTGCCAAAGTCTTGAAGGAATCGGCCGATAAGATTACAATTATCCATAGAGGAAGAAATAGCTCAGTGCCGTTTAAGGTTGAGAGCGCATGCTTATGCTGTAGCGTCGCCCCCCGTAGCCGACGGGGAGAATTGGTTTGCAGGCCTTCTGTCAGGTCGAACGCTGACCGTTTCCTCACGGGCGCGGCTCCGATCGCCGCCCGGGTGATAGGCAATCTCAAGCTGAAAGTGCTCTAGTACATTGGGGACTTGCCCTGGAATAGGTTCGGGCTGCGCTGTCGGTTCGATCTTTCCAAGATCGAGTTTCTTCCGAGGTGAGGTTGTGTGAAGAAGGTCAAAAGAGGCGCCCTTGCGCGTGGGTGCGGGGAAAGACTCCTCGGAGAAAAACGGTGGATCGTTTTTAGGAGGAACGCGCGGAAGCCCTCCTTCAGGAAGCTAGCCGGTTAGATTGTCGCTGGTGAGCCTCGACGGATGAGATCGACTCACTGGCCAACGCAATAGCTTGGACTGTAAGAAGCCCCTGCGGTTTCTTTTGTATGGTGAGAGGCGTCAACGATGGTCCCTCATGGTTCGCGAGGCGATCAGCTGGGGTGAGAATAGGAGAATCCCGATGCGGTCACTCAAAACATGTTTTTTAGCGTTATGGGTACAGGTTCTGATCGTAACTGCGGTCATGATCATGGGCGTGTCGAATGCGGCTGCTGGCACATGGCTGGCGGCCCAGGCGGATGGTGGGATGGTCATGGCCCCAGAGGAAGATCCCCATGTTCCGAGGATCGCAGTTGATTGGCATGACGAGACTGGATTGGGGGTGACAGTGGAATTGGCGGGCCTGGAACTCGCCATCGAAGGAACCAAGGGGGGGGAGTTTGTGGTGGCGAGTTGCCCCGAGACACCTTTGGGGGGAGGTATCGGAGAGCCCGCCCTACCTGTTGTCCGAAAATTGTTCTTTGTTCCCACCGGTGCGACGGTCGGCCTGGATGTAGACGAAGGCCTGGCTTCGCCCATCAACTTGGCAGCTGCCGGCTGTGCCGTGCCGGTGATGCCGATGCAGGCGCCAATCCTCTTGGCTCCTGGAGCTCGGGAGAATGCGTCGTTTGACTATCACGATTCTGCTTATGCCGTTGACGAATTGTTGCCGGCTGAGCGCGTTGTGGTCACCGAACTCGGAATCATGCGAGGTCAGCGTCTGTTCTTACTGGAAGTCCGACCGCTTGCGTACAATCCGAAGCGTGGCGAACTAATGGCTTGGCCTCGGATTGGTGTCCGCATCACTTTTCAGGGTGGTGGTTCCGCTACGAGTGCCCGGGCTTTCATGGTGCCGTTGCAGGACATCGTACTGAACCCGAAGCCGTCCGGTCGCGGGACAGGCAATTACCTGATTGTGATGGCGGAGGCCTATGCCACAACCACGCCGATGACCCAATTCATTAATGCGAAGACGGCCAGCGGCTTCAACGTGTTCACCTACACGGTGCCACTTGGGACGACGCGGTATGTGATCAAGACCTACATCGAAAGCCTTTGGGGAACGCCTGACGCACCAGATTATCTTCTGTTGGTGGGCGACACGGATACGATACCATTCTGGTGGGGTCAGGGTGATTCTGGAGGAGGCACTGACTTACCCTATGCTTGCATGGATGCGGGTGATGACTGGATCCCGGATATGGCTTACGGGCGTTTCAGCGTTCGCTCTGAGAGCGATCTGCAGGCAATGGTTGACAAGACCTTGTTCGTCGAGGCGGGTGTTTTTAGTGATCCCGACTATGCCAGGCGCGCCATGTTTATGGCTGGCGTTGACACTCAAAGCGCCGACGAGGAAACCCACGACTGGGTTATCGACACGTATATGGATCCGAATGACATGCTGTCCGAGAAGCTGTACATGAGGACCTATGGTGCCGACACCCAGGATGTTCGCGACGCCTTCAACGCCGGAAGCGTCATCGGCTCCTTCTACGGCCATAGTTATAGTGGTATTTGGCAGAACGGGCCTCCGTTTTCGTTCGCAGACATTGACGGCCTGACGAACGTTGGGGAATACCCTTTTCTTTTCAACTTCACGTGTGCCGTAGGTGCCTATCACAGCATTGACACTTGTTTCCTCGAAAAGTGGGTCCGCGTTGCCGACAAGGGCGCGGTTGCGACGATAGGCACGTCTAATACCATCTATGCCCATGAAAACCCGGGATGGCCGGAAACCTCCAATCTCGAGAAATTCCTTTTCGATTCCATTTACATCGATGGACTTCACGAAGTGGGGCTTGTCTGGCAAGCTGCGATGGCACGGCTTTTCACTTTATATGGTGCCGGGGATCCTGTCTGCCGTGATTATTACGAGATGTTCAATCTGTTGGGTGATCCATCTTTGGCGATACCTGAACCCGCGCCGCCAACCGAGAACTACCTGATCATCACCGCCCTTGACTATGCCAACAGTGAGCCGCTGCAGAAATTCACCACCGAGAAGAGGGCTCAGGGCTACGATGTTTGGGTCTATAAGGTGGCCAGCGGCACGAGTCGGGAAGACATCAAAGCCTACATACAAGGGCTTTGGGCAACGGCCAATGCGCCGGATTACATTCTGATTGTCGGCGACACTGACGGCGCGACTGCGGGGGCGAACACTATTCCGCATTGGGTAGGGCAGGGCAGCAGGGAGGCCGCGACGGACCTACCTTACGCGTGCATGGATGCTGGCGATGATTGGTATCCCGACATTTGCATCGGGCGATTCAGCGTTCGAAACGTGGGGCAGCTCAAGAATGTTGTGGATAAGACCTTATTCGTCGAAGCGGGCAACTTCTCGGACCCCGACTACGTCAAGCGGGCCACTTTCCTTGCCACGGATGATTCGACCGCCCAAGCGGCACAGACACACGATTGGGTGATTTCGACTTACCTCGACCCGGTTGATTATGAGGCTACCAGAGTTTACGCGGCCCAAGGGGGTGTCACGGCTGACATCACCGCGGCAGTGAACAACGGTTCCCTTTTCACCTTGTACTTTGGTCACAGCAGTGACTCCGGTTGGTGGACGCCGGCGTTCGATCAGGCTGATGTCAACAACCTGAGCAACGCCGGGCTCTTCGGGCTAGCCTTCGGATGGTCATGCAACACTGCACACTTCACCTACGACGAGTGTTTCGGGGAGACATGGCTCCGTGCCCCCAACAAGGGCGCTGCGGCTTACCTGTCCGCCTCGAATTACGTGTGGTGGGGTTCGGTAGAGAGTTGGGAATCGTCCCGCCGGATGGAGAAATACTTTTTCGAGTCCTTCTTCGAGGATGACATTTGGCGGGTCGGGCCGGCTTGGCAGGCCGCGCTCTGGCGTATTCTGGATGATCCTGATTTCGGCCCCACGCACGATCATACTCGCAACATCTTCGAGGAATTCGTCTTGTTGGGTGATCCCTCCCTACGCTTGCCGCAACCCGATGGCTTCGACTTAACGCCGACGCCGCCGGCTCGGGGGCTTTGCAGTCCGCCGGACACGCAGACCACCTATTCGATCGAGGTCGGCCTGCTGGGAAGCTTCAGCGAGGCCGTAACGCTCAGCGCGGCAGATGAACCTTCCGGCGCTTCGGTCAGCTTCGACGTCAATGGGCAACCCCCGCCATTTACGTCTGTGATGACGGCCGACAATCTGATTGGCTCGATGGTTGGCGAGTATACTATCGAGATCACCGGAACGTCGGCTTCGAAGCAACGCGCGATTGAGGTGGACTTGGCGATATCGTCCAGTTCGCCGGCTACCGTGACGTTGTTGACCCCGACCGATGGACTGACGGGCGTCTCTCGGTCTCCGAATTTGACATGGCAGTCTTCCGCCGGCGCATTGGAGTATGATCTCGAGATTGCGACCGATTCCGGGTTTGGGAACGTCATTTACAGTGTGACCGTTCCTGATGTGAGCCACACGGTTGACGCGATTCTGGATTCGCTGACGGAATACTTCTGGCGCGTTCGGGCGACGAACGGGTGTGGCGACAACGGTTTTTCTTCGCCATTCAGCTTTACAACCCTCTACCAGGCCAGCTACTTCACCGAGGATTTTTCCGGAGGTGCCGATTCGTTTGACCTGGAAAACTTCACGTTGCTGTTTCAACCTGATGGCTCTGGCAATTTTTACGAAATGTGCGGCGACGGCGCAGTCGAACTGCCCACCGATCCGGCTGGCGGTCAGACCTTGAGTATCAGTGAAGACGGATGGGGGACTATTTCGGGTAAGGATCTGGGGGGCAACACAGTCCAGCTATACGGTCAGAGCTATACGGGCTTCTATGTCAACGACAACGGCAGTATTACGTTCACGAGTGGAGACAGTGTGTGGCAGATGGAGGTGACGGATCACTTCTCGATGCCCCGAATCTCGCCAGCGTACGATGACTTTTCGGTTGCGAACGGCGGACCGGTCAGTTGGAAACTGGCGGGCAATCCGGTTGATCGGGCAGTGGTTACCTACGAGGATGTGCCACAGTACAACTCAACAGACTCCAACACGTTCCAAGTAGAGATGTTTTTTGATGGTGACATTCGCATTACTTGGTTGGGCATGGACTCGAATGATCCCATTGTGGGCCTTTCGGCAGGTCTTGGCGTTCCAGCTGGGTATGTTGAAACGGATCTTTCGGCAGCGCTTGGGTGCTTCCCGTCCGGCGCTTGCTGTTTCGGAGAGACATGCACGGAGATGCCCGAGGCTTCCTGTCTGGGCAAGAAAGGCGAGTACCTCGGCG
>CAZTAR010000061.1:0-15220 GCA_964611695.1 uncultured Planctomycetaceae bacterium
ACACGCAACGGGCTTTCATAGAAGAGCCGCGCGCGTAAGCAAGCGGTCAGCGTTCAAGATCAGCGCCGCGCGTCTCAGCAAGCGGTCGGCATTCAACATTGTAGGGTGCGAGCAAACCGGTCATTCCCGTCGGCCACAGGGGGCCGACGCTACGATTGTCGCCACGGACATTGGGGGAACAGGAAAGAGAAACCATGGGTAAACTGGAACGAGTGCGGAAGGTCCTCGGCGGCGAGGCCGCGGCTGGGCCGTTGGTGGGCTGTTGGTACCATTTTCCGCCAGGACAACATTCGCCGGAGATTGCCGCCGAAGCGCATCTTCGCCACTTGGAACAGTACGACCTCGACTTCCTGAAAGTCATGAATGAGGTAGGCTACCCGCGTGATTCTTTGGGGTCCTCGGGTGTGCTGCGGGAGGTCGCCGACCTGAAAAAACTGTCCGTCCTGGCTGGCGACGCCGCGCCGTTCGATCTTCAACTCGACTTGATTCGACGACTTCATGAACAACTATCCGGACGCGTCGCCATGACAACGACCATCTTTCACGCCTGGATGGTGTTACGCAGCCTTGTCGCTCCACCAACGGATTCTCACCGTCCGCCGGTCATCGAGTTGGCGGAGGATCCCCGCGACCTGATGCTGACGCGATGGTTGGCAGAAGACCGCTCGGCGATGGAGGGCGCATTGAGTGCCATCGCCGCGACACTCGCGAACTTCGCCGGGGCCTGCATCGAAGCAGGGGCGGACGGCATCTACCTGGCGACGCGCGACGACTGGGTGGACACACCGGCAAACCGTGAAGCGATCGGGAATGCCGCCGGGGGGGGCATTGGGAAAACTGTGAGAAGCGCCGGCTGCGCCACATCCGACGGGAAATCGTTTGGCGTGTACGATGCGTTGGTGGCCGAAACGGATCGTACGATCTTTCGCGCGGCTTCAGAAGGGTGGTTCAACTGGCTTCATCTCTGCGGAAAACCGTTTGGCTTCGCCCGACATCTCGCCGAGCCGAATCTCCATGTGGTGCACTGGGCGGATCGCATAACCGGCCCTTCGATTGCGGAGATGACGGCGGCAATCGAATCCACCAACATGTCCTCCACGCGTTCCACTCTCACGATCGCAGCCGGCGTGGACAATCTGAAAACCCTACCGACCGGCAGCCCGGCCGATGTAGCTGCCGAAGTCCGTGATGCTAAACAGGCCGCCGCCGGTCGCCCGCTTATCATCGCCCCAGGCTGCACCTACGATCCCGAAGCCGTTCCCGCCAAGAACCTACAAGCGATGGTGGAAGAAGCCCGGCGGATTGGTAATCATGCCCCGTAAGGTCAATTGAGAATACGCCGGCGATCAAACCCCGTAGGAGGCGATTGAGAATAGCTCACCGATTTATCCAATAGTATCTACACAAGTTTGCTGAAGGCTTCTGGAGGGACCCTTCGGGGCGGTTTTGCAGGCCTGATTGCATCTGTGTAGATACTATTGGAATTTATCGGTGGGATGGCGTGATGTTCGGTTCATTGGAACCCAGCATTGAATCGCTGGGTCTATTTTACCCGTTCCTTCGGAAATGACGGGTGGCCCAGATCCAGGGACCTGGGCCCCCCGCTCATTTACAAACTGGCCATACAAAGGCTGCACTCGGATTCGGGGAGGGGCTACGCCTCTGGCGGCTGTTCGCCGCGAGGACGTCTGCCTTGGCGATCGGGCGGAGGACTCTTTGCGTCATCAAAATCGACTTGGCCGTCTTCGTTCCGATCGAGCCGATCAAACCTGGCCGGTCTTCCGGAGAACTCTTCTCGTTCCACGGCGCCGTCATTGTTTTGGTCGAAGCGGTTGATGAACCGTCTGGGTGACGCCCCGCAACGTTGTTGCTGCCGGTTTGCTCCGCGCATTCGGTGCATACCTCGTTCTCGATCTTGGGGGCCCTTCTGGCCTCGCATCCGATCCATTCCTTTTCCATTCCGGTCACACCCTCGTCGTGCACCCCAGCCGCGATCTCCTCGTGGGTCGGGACATTGGGCCGGCGACTGGCCTTTCATGTGACGGCGACCACGTTCTCCGCGTGCTTGGCGTTCGGCAGGCCTTTCGCCGTTGCACGGGCGGTCACACGATTGCCGGCAATCCATTCGCTCTCGTTGCGACGCGCACTCTGGCCTGTCGCCGTGCCACTGACGGTGTCGCATCCGGCGTTCCTGGGGTCGGTCACCGCGATTTCCTCGCACGGCCTGTTGTTTTCGAGGCCGGTCATTTTGGTTGTCACACTGGGCAGGGCGTCGGTGTCCGCGTCCCCGTCGCGCGTTGTTGCCATCAGGCGGTGGACAATCGGGGCCCGGCCCTCGTCGGGAGGCGGCCATTTCGCAGAGGCGGTCTGATTGCCACCGGGCATTCCGGCGTCCTCGATCGTCCCCAGCGGGCCCCGGTTGCTCCATCCGGCCCTCGCCGCGACCGAAGCCTTGCCTATTCCCCCGTTGATTTCCCCGCCGATTCCACTGTTGATGACCGTCTCGCTTACCAGGTCGATCAGATCGGTTTGCTTGGGCACGCTTTTTTAACCACTGGAGCCCCTCTTGAAACTCCGCCAGATCCAGCAAGCCATCTCCATTGGAATCACAACGCTCGAATGCGGTTTGAGCGAAGCCCCCCGGCGGATTGCCCGGCTGCGCATTGGCCTCGGCTGTACTGAAAAGGACGACCGCCAAGGCCGCGGTGCAGATTCCGCAGACGCCATAGGATGTTCTGACTCGCACATTTGTTCTCGGTACCATGATTCTACTCCTGAATTGTGCCGTGGGCTGCTTCGCGGTTCGTGCCTTCATTTGCCCAGGCGGTGTTTCGGGAAGAACGTCTCATCCCGAATGGCCAAACGGGGGGGCCCCGCCGTTATTGCATCCCGGTGGATTCCGGGTAGTGGTTCACTTTGATCTGTGGGTGCCACTGGCAGCTTGCTGCCAGTGCCGATACAGGAGGACAAGCTTTGCGTGACGACCAAAGTGACCCACTACTGGATTCCGAGGCGATATCCCGGCCGATCCTCTCAAACAAGATGCGTTAGACCCGAAGCGGCGATCCGTTTTCTTCACTCAGCGGGCACTCTCGCCATTGGGGCGGACGAACATCTCGCTACAATGGCCCGCATCGCCGGGAATCCGACCGGCGAAAATGACATTCAAAACGGGTATTAGGGAGAATCATGTGATGATGAAGTTGGTCAGATTGAGTCTTGTGGCTTGTTTCTTGTCCGTCGGTCTCATGGGGGGGGCGGCTTTCGCGGATACGGACCTGTCACAGTTCCCGTTGGCGAAGGCGGTGCCGGCGGATGTCTTCATCGCCGTGGCGGCGAAGGAAAACCCCGAGTTGGAATTCCTGGATGCCTACTGGCACGAGGTGATTGAGGAGTTCAATCGCCAGGGAATCCTGGATGATATCTGGGGATTGATTACCACCAACGTTCCGGACGACGATCTCGATGAAGTGGAGGAGATTCACGAGCAGTTTTCGGAACTCTTCTCGAAAGTCGATTGGAGCGCACTGTTCGACAAGGAGATGATCTACGCTGGCCGGTTTAGCCAGTCATTCGCAATGGGTTCTCCCTACGAGGGCATTCTCATCGGACGGATGACGAAAAAGCAGGCGGCCAAGAACTACAAGGGCCTCACCTCAATCCTCGAGGAACTGGTCAAACTCTCCGAGGCGCAAGGGGAAGAGGGCCAGATCGTGCTGAATGAGACGAAGATCGCCGGTGTGAAGTTCACGATGCTGGGGCTGCAGAAGATGCCGCAGATGGTGGGTGTGGGGCAGGCGGACGACCTGATCTTCATCTCGCTGTTCAATCGAACGTTGGCACAAGAATCGATCGGCCTGCTCCGGGGTGAGTCCGATGTGAAGCCGCTGATTGAAACGGAGCGATTCAAGAAGGCGTTCAAGACGCTCCAGCCTGCGGAGAATTCACTTGTCTTCTTCGATCTTTCGAAGATGCTCGATGCGATTCAAGGCATGATGAAGATGCTGATACCCCCGACGCCGGAGACGAAACCAGGCGACGCCGATGCCACGGAACCGAAGCATGTCGACGAGGGCGAGGTCATCCTGCGAATGATCACCCAACTCATGGAGGACATCTCGATTGTCGATTACATGGCCTCCGTGCAGTGGACAGATGGGTATCGGGTCTTCAGCGAGACCTTGACGGTATTGAAGCCTGACGCGAAGTCCAGGCCCTTATACGGCGTTCTCAAAGGCGGGGCGCCGATCGAGAAGTTCGAGCGGTTTGTTCCCAAAGAGGCGACAGACTTCTCCGTGAGCACGGGGATTAGTTTTGTCGAGCTGTACCGCCACATCATCGGTTTCGTGGAAGAAAACATCCCGTGGGCGAAGCCGCAGCTCAGGCAGTTTGAGCGGCTTCAAAAAGAGAATTGGGAACTCGATATCGAGAAGGATGTGCTAGCACTGCTCGAGGGCGGCATGGTTAGCGTGGCGATCGACAATGACTGGGTACTGCTGATTAAGGTGACGGATGAAAAGAAGGGGGCCGTTCAGATTGCCCGTCTGCTCGATACGGTCAACGCACAGTGGGGCGGCGAGGGCGGCCTGTCGCTCACCAAGACGGAAGTGGCCGGGTACTCAGGCTTCACGCAGATCACCCATCCGATGATGATGTTCATGGGCATGATGCAGCCGCCCGTGGTCGGATTGGCTGAGGGGCATCTGATCCTGGGTTCCTCTTCCAGCACTGTTGCGAAATGTCTGAAGACCGGGCAGGGAAAACATCCCAACATTCGCAAGAACAAGCGATGGCTTCAGGAGGCACTGATTCCGAAGGCGGGTGCGATCGACAAGATTACGTTCGCGGACGAGTCCAATATGGCCGCTCAATTACAGGCGATGCTCGGTGTTGCGTCGATGTTTTCGTTCTTCGCAAACATGGCTGGTGAAGACATGCCGCCGGAGCTTCGCGAGTTCATGGCGGCGATCACCCCGATCGTCACCAAGCTGGGTCCGGTCGTCGGCAAGATTGATTTCTATCTCTCCTCCGCCAGCTACTGCACATTTGACGGTAAGGGTTGGCATGAGCGGAGCGTGCAGAATTACAAGAAGCCTGTGCCGAAGGAATCCTCCGAGGATGAGGACCAAGACGAGGGAAAGTCAACGCTGAAGGAGAAGAAGGAAAAAAAGGGCAAAAAGGCGAAGCAGGAAAAGCAGGAGAAAAAGAAGAAGCCCAAAACTCGAAAGGGCGTCATGGGGGAAGCATAGGCGGTTGATCGCCTCCCTTGGCATGTTTCATGCTCACACGTGTGGCGCAGTCTCACGAAGCGAGGCCGTGGTGTGGCGCGAAAGCGCCCACACGGCCCGGCTTCATTTGGCTGTGTCATCTTCTTTTTGAGCCCCCGTCGAATCAAACATCTCGGCTTGCCTTTTTTCTGATCTTGTCATACGTTCGCAATCACCATGTCAGATCCTATCAAACTCGACACACAGGCCGGTTATGACCGTTGGGCACAAGTCTACGACAGCGAGGGCAACCCACTCATTCGGCTAGAGGAGGCCGTTGTTCGTGAGTGGATTCCGTCACCCGCGGGGACAAGCATCGCGGATGTGGCGTGCGGTACGGGCCGACATACCCTCTGGCTTGCCCAGGCCGGCGCGACGGTTCACGCCTATGACGCCTCGCCGGGAATGATGGAAAAAGCGAGGGTGAAGCTAGCGGGTCACGACGTTCGCTTCACCGAGCACATGTTGCCTGATCCAATGCCCGTGGCGGATGGGGCTTACGACGTTGTGGTATTCGCGCTCGTTGCCGATCACGTCGAGGACTTGCCCGGCGCTTTTCGCGAGTTGTGCCGCGTCCTGAAACCGAACGGTCTGTTGGTCTTTACGGTTCTCCACCCGGCCATGAATCTTCGTGGCATCACTGCTCGATTTTTTGATCCTGACACCGGCAGCGAGGTCCGCGTGGCCGCCTTCGAGCATACCTTCGGCGATTATGTCATGGCGACATTGCGTGCGGGACTCGTGATCGAGGAGATTGTGGAGCGGCAGGGGGATGCGGCGCTGGCCAAGATGACGCCGCGTGCGGAGAAGTACATCGGTTGGCCGATGCTGTTGGCAATGCGGCTGCGAAAGCCGGCGTAGGCCTGTAGCACTTTTTTAGTTTGAGTTTGCCAATATACACACCTGGAAGCGGTCGGTGTTCAAGATCAGAGCCGCGCGTGTCAGCAAGCGGTCAGCGCTCGATATAGTGGGGTGCCAAACCAACGGGTAATCCCCGTCGGCCACGGGGGGCCGATGCTACGGTGCGGGGCCTGATGCAACCGGGGAAGAATCGCGGCTCATTTCAAGGGGTGTCTGTGGGGTGGCTTCATAATCTGAAATCAGGGCCTGCGTCAGGACGATTTCCACTCTTCGGTTGGCGGCACGTCTGTCGTCGTTGTAAGTCTGCTTCAGGACCGGTTCGTAGCTTCCCGCGCTGCTGACGCGGATTGCACGGGGGTCAATGCCTAGTTCAACGAACCGATCTCGGACGCTTCGCGCGCGGGCATAGGCAAGATCGAGCGGGTCTTTGAATTTGGAGCCCGGCGGCAGCGGCTCGCGCGTGGCATGGCCGCGGATTTCGATCTTGTTGTTCTTGCCGCGAAGTTCGTGGGCGAGTTGTTTGAGCAATTCGTCAGTGGTGGGTTCGATCTTCTCGCTGAAGCGGCCAAAGGCGATGGGCCCGCCGATCGTCATTTCGAGACCGTCGCGGACATTCTTCACCCGGTAGAACTTGCCATCGACGCCTGGTTCGTCTGAATGGCCGAGGTTCTGCGGCTGGTCCGGGATGTACATCGTTTGCATCTTGACGATAAGGCTCTTGAAATCGACGGTATCATCAGGAAGCCAACCGGCTTGGCCGGGGCTGCCGAATGCTCGGCGGATGGACTCGAGAGCCGCCATGAAGAGCTTTTGCTGATCGTCAAAGTTCGCCAACGCAGCGAGCATGACGAAGAAGCACAAGAGCAGTGTCATCATGTCGCCGTAGGTCACCATCCACATGGGAGCGCCTTCGACGACGGGTTGTTTCTTCTTGGCCATGCATCTGCTTCCGGCAGAGGGTGCGCTTGACCGAGAATCCCTTCTCGGTTCCACCTACGGCAAAATTCCCATCCTGCTTTGCTCGCAGAGTTGGATTTCCGCGAGCGGGGGGGCGAGAATGGATTCTCGCACCAGCTATTTCTCATACCAGCCATCTCGGGGCTGGAATCTCGTCGGGGCTTCTCGCAGTTGTCACCGTGTGCTCGATCAGGCCTTTTCCGCCTCGGCGAGCTGGGCACGCTGTTTCGGCGAGAGGAAGACGGCGAGCTTCATTTCGAGGATTCGCGGGTTGTCGCCCGCCTGCAACCCGAGTATGCCGGCCCTGGCGATTTCAAGGGCGTGCATTTCCTCATCATGTTTGGCGGTCAGTTTGTCGGACAGCGGCAGGCAGAAGACGTTGGCAATGACGGCGCCGTAGAGCGTGGTCAGAAGCGCGACGGCCATACCGGCGCCGATCTTGCTCGGGTCTTCCATGTTCTTGAGCATGATGACCAAGCCGACGAGCGTTCCCATCATGCCGAATGCCGGCGCGTACTTACCACCGAGCTCGAGCACACCTTTGCCTTCGCCGTGGCGTTGTTCAAGCGCTTCGACTTCCAGGTCGAGAACCGCCTTGATCGTGTCCGCGTCAGTGCCATCGACAACCATCTGGAGCCCGTTTGAGAGGAACGGATCCTTCATGTCGGCGATCGTGTTCTGGAGAGATAGAAGGCCTTCTCGCCGGGCCACGTCGGAGAGACTGACCAACTGCGTAATGAGTTCGGCAGGCTTGGTGCCCCGGTTGAAGAACGCGTTCTTGCTGATCTTCGCAAGCGCGAGGAACCGGTCGAGGCGGCAGCTCAAGAGCGTGATGAAGGCGGAGCCGCCGACGACGAGGATGGCCGACGGGGCGTCAAAAAAGGTCTCCATGACCGCCCCGCCTGAGCCGCTGATCATGGACCAGGCGAACAAGCCAATTGCAGCGATGAGGCCAATGATCGTTCCGAGATCCATGGCGAATGCTTCTCCTGTCAGGGAGCCCCTCCTCCCGAGTCACAGCGCGGCGACTCCGCGTCTGCCCTGGACCAGGACGTCCCGGCCGCGGGAATGTGGACAGTCTCCTGATCTTCATCGGCCTCTGGGCGGGGTCGTTACAGTGTGGAAACTGGGAAAGCAGTGGGTTTCCCGCGGAAACGAGAGGGAGTTGCGCCGGCGGGCGATAGAGCCGATAATGCCAAAGGACCATCTTGATTGCTGCACAATTGTTGCGAGTTGCGTGAGATGATGAGGACACCCCTGCTGTGAGTGATGTCGAACCAGCCATAACCACCGATGGCGAAGATCAGTCCGGCTCCGGATTGTCTGTGGAATGCCCTTGCCAGTGCTGCCGTGGGACGTGGTGGTGGTGGTTGGCTCTGATGGGGGTAGCGCTCCTGACGGCGGGTATTCGCCTGCCGCTGATGGGAACCCCCGGTTATGTGGATGACCAGCTTCACTTCTTGATCTGGTCGGAGATGAGTCAGTCCTCCGGAATCGCGAGCGTCTATGACCATCGCCCTGATTCGAGCGGCAAACGATGGTGCAATTATCCGCCGGGATATGTTTACGTCCTGAGAGGATTATCGGACGTTTATCACTGGTTTTCCGGCCGGCCTCTCGATAAGGCGGTTGTCGTGTCTTTCGCCGCTGGCGAGCGGACTGCTGACACGCATTGGACTGCGGCGGTCTTCAAGTTGCCGGCAGTCGCGGCGGATATCGTGCTCGTCATGTTGCTGATGATCCTCCTGAGGCGGCGTCTTGGCGGAATAGACGCGACAATGGTCGCGATGCTCTACGCGACCATGCCGGCCGTCGTTCATAACTCAGCCGTCTGGGGGCAGATCGACGCCATTCCGACACTGCTGGTTGTCGGCTCGTTGGAGATGGCGAGGCGGCGGTGTGTTCTCTGGATGCTCGTATTGGCGATACTGGCCGTCATGACAAAAGCCCAGGCGATCATCTTCCTGCCGATCTGGCTGGTGCTGACCTTGCTTTGGGCCGCCAAACAGCCACGAAGAATCTCGCAAGCGGCCGGCGTCGTGTGCACAATCGCCGTGATGATGCTCTTGCCGGTTGTCGGCGCTTTGGATGGCGTGTGGGAGTCCTTCGTTGGGGCGGCAAGCTACTACCCGTTCACGCATCTCAACGGATTCAGTGCGTGGTTTCTTGCTTCGCCGCTGATCGAACCTCACCTGCACGGCAATCTCGCCGAGTGGTACACCCATGACAGCGTGCCGGGATTTCTCGGGATCACCTCCCGTGCCTGGGGCCTGTGGGCGTTCGGTTGCGTGGCGGCCTCTGCGACCGTCGTGTTGTGGCGGCGACGATGCGACGAACGAAGTCTGTTCTGGATCAGCAGGTTGTTGCCGTTGGCATTCTTCGTTCTCTCGACGCAAATGCATGAACGCTACCTGTTTCCGGCCATTGCGGTCTGGGCATGGTCGGCGTTTCGCTCGCTGAGGTGGTGGGTGTGCTGGATCGTCGTGGGCCTGGGCGTGTCCCTGAACGTCTTGTGGGCGTGGCCGGGGCCGCCGGACGCGGGCTGGGTGACGGCCTCGCGCCATCTCTTGTATCGCCCATGGTTGGGGGCTGCAGCGGGGACTTGGTGTAGCCTGGCATTGGTCGGTGTACTCTTGCTGGCATTCGCTGGTTGGGTGGACGGTTTTTCGCCGTGGCGAGGCAATCATGAAACGGCGACCATCGACGACAACAGTATTTCTACTCAGGCAGCCGAATGACCATACCGGGTTTCAGGCCCTGGGGGTTGTTGTTGACGAGCGCGGCGTTGAGACGAAAGATCTCTTCCCACCGGGCGCCACGGTTGAGGCGTGAACGCGCGATGCTGTAGAAGCTGTCACCCTCGCGGACCGTGTACATTCGAGGTGCGGTCGATGACCGGCGGCTTGTCTGCGGCTGGTCGGCTGTCCGTCCTCCATCTCGGTCAGGGCGATCGCCGACGCGCGCGTGCGGTTGTGCTTGTGGCGCTGGGATCGTAAGCAATGTGCCTATCTTGAGGTTGCGGGGATTCTTGATGTCCGGGTTCGCCTTCAGGATCTCTTCGAAATGTAGGCTACTCCCATAATAAAGATCAGCGATTCCGACGAGTGTGTCTCCCTCAGAAATCCGGTGTTGTTTGGGCCAGGCGGAGACGGTTTGTGTGGGTGGGTTTCCCTCGGGTGAGCGTCTCGGTTGACTTGCCCCGGACACTCTGGTACGGGATGCTTGCCCAGGTTGTATCGGCAGTGGTTCCTTCGCTTCGGTGTCCGCTGAGGTTCTGTCGTCAAGGTTCTCCCGTGTGGCATCGACAAGATCCTGAGAAGGCCCTGTGCGGAGTGCTGTGGACTTACGAGGATTGGCAAGCGGCCCGAGTGCCGTCGGATACTGATCTCGGGCGGCGGTTTTTTCCTCGGTGGCGGTCTTATCTTGAGTGGCGATCTTATCCTGATCGACATCGGGTCTTGGTGGTCGTGGTGTGGGGTGTTTTGGGGAGGGCCGAGAGATGCGCGGCCGGTTGCGAATACTAACGCCGGGGCGGCGCTGTGTTGCGCGTGGCGACGCTTTCTTGGAGTCGGTCTTGGTGGATTGGTTTCGTTTTGAGGGTTATAGCTTGCCGTCAGAGGCGGTTTTCTGTCTGTCGTGGGTGGGCGGAATCTTCGGCGCCGCCGAGACCTTCGATCCGGTGGCGACGAGAATCGCGCCTTCGTCCGGTTCGTTGCCGTAGAAGAAGTAGACGCTGGCAACAACGACAATAAGCAGTCCAGTTACGATGCCGATCCGAGTCTCAATGCCCATGACATCCTCCATGACAAAGATGGCTTATGAGGGGTGGAAGGTTGAAGGATGGGGACGGTAGAAATCACCATTCCATCCGACAATCTTCCTTCGCTTTTGGCTATCAGCTAATCAGTAGTCAGTAATCAGTTCTTTGCTGTCGGTTCTCAGATTCCAGGGTTCGGTTTTTCTCTGTTCCGTTTGGGAAAAATCGCGGGGCGACGCGGGCATACAAGGCCGCCATGGGCGGCCAAGCATGCCCGGGTCATTGCCCGACGTTTCAGTTGTTCATCCCAACAGTTCTTGGGCTTTCAGACTCCTCAAAGTCTTGGCGTTTCCCTTGATGCCTTTGCCGCCGCCAGGTCTCGCCGTCGGACGAGGAGCTGGCTCGCAACGCCGATCGAACTGTAGGTCCCGATTGCAAGTCCGATGAAGAGGACGAAGTTGAATCCATGGATGCCTCTTCCACCGAAGATGTACATGATAGAAACGCTCAAGAGTGAGGTCAACATGGTCAGCACCGTTCGCGAGAGCGTTTGGCTGACGGAATCGTTGATCATCTGCGGCGTCACATCGCTCATGCGTCCACGGTTCTCGCGGATCCGGTCAAACACGACGATCGTGTCGTTGACCGAGTATCCGATGACTGTCAGCAACGCCGCGACCATCGCCAGGTCGATCCTGAATTTCTCGAGCATCAGGGCCTTGCCGATTGCCGTGTCGGCCACATAGTAGGTCAGGGCGATGCAGCCTGCGGCGATGAACACGTCGTGGATCAGGGCCATGACCGCCGCCAGGCCCCATCGGATGTTCCCGAAGCGGAACCAGACGTAGATGATGATGACGAGCCAACTGAGGGCCAAGGCGATGTAAGCGTCCAACTGGGCTTCTGAGGAGACTTGGTTGTCGAATTGGGTGATTTGGCTCAGTGAAGTCTGGCGCTGGAGCGCTTCTTGAAGCAGCTCAACTTCCGGCTCCGCGAGTTCCTCGACCCAGGCCGGCGAGAGGCCGCCTTTCTCGTCTTCCAGAGGAAAGTTCTCGTCGGCGACAACCACCGCGATTCGGGTGTATTTGTTACTGCCGTCACCGGCCGAGGCGAGTCCAAACACCTCGGATTCCCGCCAGCCGACATTCTCGAAGCCGGGCTGAAGCCGCATCGCCTTGAGCCGTTTTCGGAGTACGTCAAGTTCTTGCGGCGGCTGGACGTCGTTCAAAACGATCGCAACGCCGCCATTCCAGCCTTGCAAGTCCATGGCCTGGGCCTGGGTGTCGTCCAGATTCGTGATGCCGAGTTCTTTTGGTTTGTCGCTCGATATTGGGAAGTAAGGCACATTGCCGAGCTGCGAATTGTGCTCGAGCTTGAAGCCCAACTCAGGCTGGATGTCGATGTCTTCACCCAGGGTCTCCATAATCCCCGCGACGACGATCTCCTTGTTGGTTTCCCTCGTGACGACCTCGAATGAGCTTCCCTTCTCGGCTTCGGCCCCGACGATCTCGATGCTCTGAACCTGGGCGTTTTCAAGGGCCTCGCCCGCGCTGGAAAATCGCTCGCCGAACTCGACCTTGAACCGTTTCATCGCCGCAAGATCAACCTTGGTCCCGCCAAGATCGGATTCCGGTTTGACACGGATTGTCACAGACTCGGCCAGGGGATCCTCTTGCTCAACGCCGCCAATGTTTGCAAGCTTATTGTCCATCACGCTCTTGACAATCGGCTTCACGCGTTTGGCTGGAATCCCCGGTGTGTTGAGGACGAACGCGCCGGAGGGGTCCTGGCTGATCGTCGAACTGGCCATGGCGATGCCATAGGCCTTGAGGGTCTTGCCGGATTCGGCGAGTCGGTCGAACACCAACGTCTGCCGGTCCACGGGATCAGGAATGTCATTGATCTTGCTTTCGGCCTTGAGGTCGATCTGCGCGGCGGTTCCACCGAGGAACTCGATGTCGTAGAGGTTGTCTCTATCCATACTGAAAAAGACGAAAAGGCCGCCGCCGACCATGATCGCTGACAGGGCGAAGAAGAAATACCGTTTTCCTACCCAGTCCACTGCGGGTGAGCCGATGAGCCGGAGCATCGGTATCCGGGGCTTGCCCCCGCCTTGGAAGGCCTTGTGTATCATGCGCGCGATTAGCATCAGAATGAGGAGCGCAATGATAGCGCCTGCCACGTCGGCCAGCACCTTGCCAAAGAGCATGAGGACAGACTGGTCGTGCATATTGGGATCGTTGAGGCCATAGCCTGCGCCATAGAATGCGGCCGCTACGGCGGCGATGATGGCTGCGGCGTAAATGGGATATCGAAAAACTTCCCTCGGCACGGGGAACATGCACATCACTTCAAAGAAAATCCGCGTGATGAAATAGGCGGTGAAGATGTTGATGAAGACGCCGATTCCCAGCGTCAGACCGAATCCCTTGATCTCCTCACTGCCGAGGAAGTAGAGGATCGTACAGGTCAACACCGTCGTGACGTTGGAGTCAAGGATCGCCCGAAACGCGCGTTCATAACCCAGCTTCACGGCCATCCGCATCGCCGTTCCGCGAGTAAGCTCCTCTCGAATGCGTTCGTTGATCAGAACGTTCGCGTCCACGGCCATACCGATGGCGAGGACGAGACCGGCGATGCCGGGCAGAGTTAGTGTCGCCCCCATGGTGGACATCATGGCGCCGATGAACAGGATGTTCATCCCCACGGCGATCACCGCGACACCACCGGCGTAGAAGTAATAAAGGATCATGAATATGGCGACACAGATCGCACCGTATTTGGCTGCTGTGATGCCCGCGGTCCTGTTCGCCTCGCCCAGGCTGGGGCCGATCGATCGAATACTGATCGGCGGATCCTTGAGTTTCTTCGGCAGGCTTCCGGCGTTCAGCTTCTTCACCATGTCCTGAACTTCCTGGGGTGTGAACGAGCCGCTGATGATGCCGCTCGTCCTGATCCTGGTCATGATGTTCGCATGTGAAATGGCGTAGTCGTCCAGGAAGATGCAGAGTTGCCGTTTCTTGTGCTGGCTTGTCAGGACGGCGAATCGGGCGCCGCCACGCTCATCCAGCGTAAATCCGATGGCGGGCCGTCCTGACTCGTCTCGCGAGAAACGCGAACTCTTCAGCGTCCACTCTTCCTCACCCGGCCGATGCGTCAGCGTGTAGCCTTCGCCGATGTGCGCGAGTACGTAATACTTGTCACCAAACTGCTCGGCGATGATGCCGAGGTTGTCTTTCTGGGACTGAAAGTTCTTTGCGACATCGGTGATCCTGAAAAAGCCCCGGTCACCATCGGGTTCTTCGACCTCGAACCATTGGTACTCTTCCTCGCCGGGCAGCCTTCGCGGACCACGGGCCTTGAGAGCCTCGATATACGGCGCGAACTTGATCGGGTCCGCTTTCATGTCCGCCGCGTCTGCGAGAATGCGGAATTCCAGCACACCAGCGCCCTTGAGAAGCCGTTGGAGGTCCGCGGGGTCTTCCAAGCGCCCCTCCCCGCGTCGATTCTTCTGCAACTCGGTGTTTGCCGCGACGAGTCCTTCAATCAACGGGTTCAAACCGGGGAAGTCGGCTTTGAGTTGTTGTATTTCTGTTTCGCGGAACTCCTTAGCGGCGTCCGGATCAAGGGCGGCCTGGAGCAATCCGATGTCGATGTTCGCGCTCAGCACCTCAGCGATCGCGCCATCCAGCTTCTCGTCCAGTTCGATGACCTTATCGATCGTTGCACCCTCGGTCAGGGAGTTGGGATCGACGTTGGCGGCGAGCACACGCTTCACAACGGCTTCGAATTCCTTGTTCTTCTCGGCGATGCGGTGTGCCCGATCGTTGGCAGGCTGTGATGTGGCGTCCACCGGTTGGGACGTGGCAGGCGACGAACGAACCGTCTGAAGCTCGTCCCACACCTTGGCCGCTTCCGCCAACAACTCACGACGTTGTGGTACAGCGCCGACCATGGTCTCAAGTATGGTCTGGCGTTCAGCGGGAGCAAGCCGCATGGCGCCGAGGACCTGGGCGCGGTCGAGGTTGTCCTGCTCGAGTTCTTTGACTCGGGCCTCGTAGTCGGCTTCCATCTGCTTATGGGCGTCGAACGCTGCGATGACGGCGTCAAGCAACGGCTTGCGCGTCTCAACCCCATGAACGAGTGACGCTACGGCGGCGCCTCGTTCCGCCGCGGGTTTTGATACGGCCCGCAACACGTTCGAGCGACGGAGAATGGTGTGTTGAATCTGCTCCTGAAGGTCCTCAAACTGCTGACGTGCCGCGACAATGTCCTCGTTTGGACGCGGCATCTGGATCTCGAGGCGGTTGTGGCCGACCGGTCGCCAGACCAGATTGAAGACGCCCTTGGGGTCGACTCGCTCTCGCAAGACACGCAT
>CAZTAR010000062.1:0-15130 GCA_964611695.1 uncultured Planctomycetaceae bacterium
ACGGAGCGTTCGCCTTGATACTTGAGGCCCACAACGGGCTGTGCCTGCAACATCTGAACCTCGCCGCAAACGAAGCCCAGAAGAAGAAATACATTCCCGATCTTGCCTCGGGCAAGATGATTGGTTCGTGGTGTTTGAGTGAGCCTGACTGCGGGACGGACGCGGAGGCCATGACCACGCGAGCGGAGAAGACCTCCTCCGGTTGGGTGCTGAACGGCCAGAAGCTCTGGGTCACCAGCGGGAAACGGGCGGGCCTGTATGTTGTGATGGCGAGGACGAAACAGGAGCGAGGCTCTCGGACGATCTCGGCGTTTATCGTCGAGCGCGGGACCGCAGGCCTGGATATCGGAGAGCCCGAAGACAAGATGGGCATGCGAGGGAGTGACACGGTCCCCGCCAGCTTCGAGAACTGCGAGATTCCCGAGGATAACCTGGTTGGCGAATTGCACCAAGGGTATGTGGACGCGCTCAAGGTGTTGGACGAAGGCCGCTTTTCGGTTGGAGCCATCTCCGTCGGGTTGGCGCGTGGCTGTCTCGAAGAGGCGGTCAAATATGCCGCTGAGCGGCAGGCCTTCGGCAAACCGTTGCACGCACATCAAGCCATCGCTTTCAAGCTTGCAAACATGGAAACGGAGATTGAAGCCGCCAGACTCCTGGTGCGTCAGGCCGCCTGCGCCCATGACGCGGGTCGCCCCGACAAGCAGTTGTGCTGCATGGCCAAGTTGTTCGCCTCGGAGATGGCGAGCAGGACCGGCTGGGAGGCAATCCAGATACTCGGCGCAGCCGGCTACACGAAGGACTTCTGCGTCGAGCGGCTATTGCGTGACAACAAGCTGTGCGAGATCGGCGAGGGCACCAGCGAGGTGCAGCGCATGCTGATCGCACGGGAGGAGTTTAGTCGGCGCAGCGCATAGCGTCCGACTCCCGTGTCGGACTCGGATCAAAGCCGCACGCGTCAGCACGCGGTCACTGCGCAACGGTGGCGACCCACTCGGCGAGCGGTGACGCCTCCCTCACGGTCAGGGCTCTGATCGTCGTCGGCCGACCGGGGCGTCGGCCGCGACGGGCCGGATGCCTGTGAGATTGTCCCTTCCGGCAAGGATGAGAAGCCGGGCCACTGTAGAAAGTAGCGAGAACAAACAACCATGGCACAATTGGCAGAGATCTACGGCGACACGATTCCCTTTGGCTACGACCTGGACGAAGACCACGAGATGATTCGCGATAGCATCCGCGACTTCGCGAGAAACGTGGTGGCGCCCGGCGCGATGGATCGAGATGCCAAGGGGGAGTTTCCGGCGGACATTATCAAGCAGCTTGGGGAGATGGGATACCAGTCGCTCTGCGTGCCGGAGGCGTATGGCGGACCGGCGCTGGACGCGCTGGCGTCCGCGATTGTCGTCGAGGAGTTGGCTAATGCGGACGCTTCGGTCGCGGTCATCAACAGCGTGCAGAACTCACTCTGTATCGACCCGATCCTCCATCATGGCACGGAGGAACAGAAGCAGAAGTGGTTGCCGCCCATGACGCGCGGCGAGTGTCTGAACTGCTTCAGCCTGACCGAGGCGGATTCCGGCTCCGACGCCGGCGCGATGAAGTGCAAGGCGGAATTGAAGGGCGACGAGTGGATTATCAACGGCACGAAGTTGTTCGTGACGACCGGGGCCGAGGCGGACTTGATCATCCTCTTCGTCAGGACGGAGGAGGGGACCAAGCGTAACGCAAGTTGTCTGATCGTTCCGAAGAACACGCCTGGCGTGGAAGTCGGTAAGCACGAAGAGAAATTAGGCATTCGCGGCAGTAGCACGACCGAATTGGTTTTTGACAATGCCAAGGTGCCCGCTGAGAACCTGCTCGGCGAGCGAGGCGTTGGCCTGCGCGTCGCGATGACGGCCATTGACGGCGGTCGACTTGGCATCGCCGCTCAGGCGATCGGCATCGGCCAGGCGGCGTTGGACAAGGCCCTCGACTACGCCCTGGAGCGCAGGCAGTTCGGTAAGTCTTTATCGCAGTTCCAGGCGATCCAGTGGAAGATCGCCGACATGGCGACGCGGCTCAAGGCTTCTCGTGCCTTGTTGTACAAGGCCTGTTGGGCGAAGGATCAGAAGCAGCACTCCTTGCACTTGCCTGCGATGGTCAAGGTGTATGCCGCGGAGACGGCCACCTATTGTGCGAATGAGGCGATCCAGATCTTCGGCGGCATGGGCTACTGTCGTGAGAGCGAAGTCGAACGGCACCTGCGCGACGCGAAGATCACGGAAATCTACGAAGGCACAAGCGAGATGCAGCGCCAGACAATCGGCGCAACGCTCATGAAAAACCCCGAACGCCTTGGGGCGGTAGATTAGTGCGTTGTCTTCCCCGTTCCTAAGAATCGGGCACGACGAAGTTGTGTACGTGTTCAGTGGGGGTGGCCTGGGTTCGCGGTGCCGCGCTGAGCGGCGGAGCTTACCCGCGAGAGAGGAACCTCTATGTGTTCCACCGGGTAACGAGTGAGCCACCCTGCGGGGTGCCCCACTCGTTCCCCATGCCACCCCATCTGAACGTTAAATACATATAGAAGTCAGTAGGGCGTGCTCTGCACGCTGGCAGATCGGTGACGGGCGGAGCCTGCCCGACTGGCGCCACAATCAAGACGTGAACCCCCCGTGTTGGAGATCATGGTTATGCCGCAGAGTGTGATTGTCGCAGCGAAGCGAAGTCCGATTGGGAGATTCCTGGGAAGCCTGAGCCCCTTGCCGTCGCCGAAGATTGGCGCCGCTGTTGCGAAGGGGATGCTCGAGAGCATTGGTTGCTCGGCCGGAGATGTCGATCTCGCCGTGATTGGCCAGGTCTTGCAGGCCGGTGTCGGGCAAAACCCCGCGCGGCAAGTCGCCCTCGGCGTTGGATGCACGGGCGAGGTGACCGCCATCACCGTCAACCAGGTGTGCGGCTCGGGTCTGCGTGCGGCCATGGATGCCGACAACAATATTCGCCTCGGCCAGGCAACGGTCGCCATCGCGGGCGGCATCGAGAACATGTCCGACGCGCCGTACATCCTGCGTGAGCTTCGTTCCAAGGGGACAAAGTTCGGCGACTCGAAGGTCGTTGACGAAATGCAGTTCGACGGGCTCACCTGCGCCTACGAAGGCACGGCCATGGGCGTCGTCGCCGATTACACGGCCCAGAAGCACGGCGTCAGCCGAGAGGATCAGGACAAACTCGCGCTTGCGAGCCACCAGCGGGCGGGTAAGGCCCAGGCTGCCGGCGCTTTTAAGGAAGAGATCGTTCCCATCGAGGTTCCCGCAGGCCGGAAGAAGACGGTCATGTTCGATGCCGACGAAACGATCCGCGCGGAAAACACCCTCGAAGGTCTGGGAAAGTTGCGGCCCGCCTTCGGGAAGGACGGGACCGTCACCGCAGGCAATGCGTCGCAGCTCGCCGATGGCGCGGCCACGGTGCTGATGACATCTGAGGATGAGGCGGCAAAACGTGGTTGGAAGGTGCGGGCGAAAGTCCTCTCACACGCCACATTCGGCGTGGAGCCGAAGGAGCTTTTCATCGCGCCGGTCGGCGCGGTGAAGCTGGCCGTCGAGCGGGCCGGCCTGAAGCTGAACGATATCGATTTGTTTGAGCTCAATGAGGCGTTCGCGGCTCAGGCGGTTGCGTGCCTCCGCGGGCTGGAACTCAAGGACGATCGCGTCAACATCAACGGCGGCGGCATCGCCCTGGGCCATCCCATCGGCGTCAGCGGCACACGGATTCTCGTCACGCTGATTCACGCGATGGAACAGCGCGACGTGAAACGCGGCGTCGCATCGTTGTGCCTCGGCGGCGGCAATGCCGTGGCGATGGTGATTGAGCGATGAGAACGGGTGGACAGTATCTGATTGAACCACTTTTGATATGAAGTGAAGAAGGAACCGACATGGCCATCGAAGCAGCAGTCGTAATCGGCACGGGAACAATGGGACGAGGCATCGCGCAAGTCGCGGCGACGACCGGTTTGAAGACCTGGATGTACGACGTGAATGCGGCACAGGTCGAGAGCGCGTCGAAGGCGATCGAGAAGAGCCTGTCGAAACTGGTCGAGAAGGGCAAACTGGAAGCCAAGACCGCGGCGGCTGCCAAGGCGAACCTGCGCACTTGCACCTCTTTGGACGAAGTTGACTGGTCCAAGGTTGGCATTGCCATCGAGGCGATCTTCGAGAGCTTCGAGGCGAAAGTGTCGCTGTACGGCGACCTGGGCAAGCGCCTCTCGCCGGACGCCATCCTCGCGAGCAATACAAGCAGCATCAGCATCACCAAACTTGCGGCCGCGAGCGACCGGCCGGCGAAGTTCATCGGTATGCACTTCTTCAATCCCGTGCCGCTCATGACGCTTGTCGAAGTCATTCGCGGCGTCCAGACCAACGACGCGACGCTGGAGACGGTGGAAGCGCTGGCGGTGAAGATGGGCAAGAACCCGCTGCCGTGCAACGACAGCCCGGGCTTCGTCAGCAATCGCGTCTTGATGCCGCTGATCAACGAGGCCGCCTACACCTTAATGGAAGGAATCGCCACGCCGGGGAACATCGACGAGATTTTGAAGCAGGGGTGCAACTTCCCAATGGGCCCGCTCGTTCTCGCCGATTTCATCGGGCTGGATGTCTGTCTCAACATCATGGAAGTGCTTCACCGCGACCTGGGCGATCCGAAGTTCCGCCCGTGTCCGCTGATCCGCAAACTTGTGGACGCGGGTTATCTCGGCCGAAAGAGTGGCCGGGGCTTCCACGATTATTCAAAGAAGTAGGGGCGACATCGCGAGTAACATTGCGAGCAACATCGCGGGTAATGCCGCGGGTAATGCTACGCGGCGGACACGCGTGAGATTCGAATGGTGGAAGAGGTACGCTTCAAGCCCACGGATCGCAATCCGTGGGCTTTTTCCACTGACTCCGACACTTGCCACGGCGATTCTCCGCCGCTTGGCCAGGACGCGCAGCGACGGTAGAATGGAGACGATCGCCATATTCGGAGGCTTTCAAAGATGAGTAC
Organism: uncultured Planctomycetaceae bacterium; assembly: GCA_964611695.1. Classification (GTDB taxonomy): domain Bacteria; phylum Planctomycetota; class Phycisphaerae; order UBA1845; family UTPLA1; genus CAZTAR01. The sequence goes on from CAZTAR010000062.1 coordinate 5,017, forward strand.
GGAAGTCCTATTTGAGCAAGATGGCCCGATCGGGAAAATCACTTTCAGTGGCCCCAAAGGCATCAACGTTTTCTCGACAGCGGTGCTACAATCCCTGGAGGCGAGGCTCGACGAGGTCGCCGGCTGGCCAGAGATTCGCGTCCTGATCCTCACAGGCAATGGCAAGACCTTCGTGGCTGGCGCCGACATTGCCGAGATGTCCGCCTCCGGCCCCGATGCCGGCGAGCGCTTCAGCCAACGCGGCCAAGCGTGTTTTGCCAAGTTGGCCGGTTTTGAGCAGGCCGTCACGATTGCTGCGATCAATGGCGTGGCGCTCGGAGGTGGCTGCGAGGTCGCCGCGGCGTGTGATCTCCGCATCATGGCCGAGGAAGCCAAGATCGGCGTGCCGGAAGTCAAGCTCGGGTTGATCCCAGGCTGGGGCGGCACACAGCGGCTGAGGCTGCTGGTCGGGTCGAGTGAGGCCAAGCGTCTGGTGTTCACGGGCGAGCCGGTCGATGGCAAAGCCGCGGAGCGCATCGGTCTGGTCAATCAGGCTGTGCCTGGTGCGGAGTTGATGACGGTCGTGGACGCCTTGGCCATGAAGATACTCGCCAACGGTCCGACGGCGGTCCGTATGGCAAAACGGGCTTTGCTCGCCTTGGACAAGGCGTGGCTGGAGCAGGGATTGCCTGCTGAGGCGGTGGCGTTTGGCGAAGCCTTTGCCAGCCCGCAAGGTCGAGAAGGGCTCAAGGCGTTTTTGGAGAAGCGAGCGCCGAACTGGGACGTGTCATAGCACACGAGGAGTGGTCAGCCGATGGAGCAACGTGTATCCAGATGTGCCGGTGGTATGAATGCGGGTGTGAAGCCGGAGGAGTCTCCTTCTGAGGCGCCGCGGCCTGGCGCCGATCATCTTCGAGAGATTGGCCCCTTCACGACGATTTCCGGCCGACCGCTCAAGATCAACTACGGACCGGACGATGTGGCGGGGATGGACTACGACGCGCGGCTCGGTGATCCGGGCGAGTATCCCTTCACGCGCGGCGTTCATAAGAATCTGTATCGCGGGCGTCTGTGGACGATGCGACAGTTCGCGGGCTTCGGCTCTGCCCGGCAGACGAACGAACGGTTCAAGTTCTTGCTCTCTCGCGGACAGACCGGCCTGAGCACGGCGTTTGACCTGCCGACACTCATGGGGCGAGACAGTGACGACCAGTTGTCACTCGGCGAGGTGGGGCGGTGTGGTGTTGCGATCGATTCCCTGGCGGATTTCGAGATGCTGTTCGATGGCATCCGTCTCAGCGATGTCAGCGTCTCTATGACGATCAACGCCGCGGCGGCGATTTTGCTTGCCTTCTATATTGCCACCGCCGACCTCCAGGGCGTGAAGCGTGCTGATCTCCGGGGGACCTGTCAGAACGACATCTTCAAAGAGTTCCACGCCCAGAACGAAGTCGTTTTTCCGCCCGCCGAAAGCCTGCGGCTGGTCGTGGACACGATCGAATTCTGCGCGGATGAGTTACCGCAGTACAACCCTGTCAGCGTCAGTGGCTACCACATCCGTGAGGCGGGTTCGACCGGTGGTCAGGAGTTGGCGTTCACACTGTGTGACGGGCTCTACTACGTGCAAGCCTGTGTCGAGCGCGGCCAGGATGTTGACACGTTCGCCCCGCGGCTCTCGTTCTTCTTTAATTCCCACAACGACTTCTTCGAAGAGATTTGCAAGTATCGCGCCGCCCGGCGAATGTGGGCCTCGTACATGAAGGAGCGTTTCGGCGCGAAGAACGAGCGGTCGATGTGGCTGCGATTCCATACGCAGACGGCCGGTTGCAGCCTTTACGCCACGCAGCCCTACGTCAACCTGATGCGGGTTTCATACCAGGCGATGGCCGCGGTGCTCGGCGGGTGCCAATCGTTGCACACCAACAGCATGGACGAAACAATCTGCCTGCCGACCGAGAAAGCGGTCACGCTGGCTTTGCGCACGCAACAGGTGCTTGCCTGCGAGACAGGTGTCACCAGTGTCGTCGATCCCCTCGGCGGAAGCTACTACGTCGAGACCCTCACCGACCAGATCGAGGCCGAGGCCCGCGACTATATCAATCGCATCGATGAGATGGGCGGCATGATCGCGGCGATCGAGAGCGGCTTCATCCGACGCGAGATTGCCGAGGCCGCTTACAAGTACAGTGCCGCCGTGGAGCGAAAAGACAAGGTCATTGTGGGCGTGAATGAGTACGTCGAAGAGGGGGACGAGCAGCTCGACTTGCTCAAGATCGGCGACGATATCGAGGCCGAGGTCGCCGCGAACCTGAAGGATGTGAAAGCGCGGCGTGACGATCGTGCCGTCGCAGCCGCCCTGAAGCGCATCACGGCGGATGCTCGCGAAGATCGCAACGTCATGCCGGCGCTGATCGAAGGCGCGAAGGCCTACGCCACCGTCGGCGAGATGATGGGCGCGCTCGAGCTGTCGCTGGGGCGGTTCGATCCTGGGCAGATGTGCTGAGGCGCCCCCAGACATCCATGCGGGGGAAACAGGCGCCCATACCGTCTCGTCCCGACTTGCTGCTCTTCCTTTGGAGGATGAGTCATGCGCCGCACGGTGATTGTCACGACAATCCTCGTCCTTGCCACCTCCGGCATCGCGGCGGCGCGTCAGGTTGCGGACAACGCCTCGGAAAATACGCCCACATTGCAGCCGCGGTCAAAGACGCCGACCGCTCGCTGGATACCGGATATTCCCGGCCCGTGGAATGCCGAGGTTCGCCTCGCCCGGTCTCCGGATGGCCTCACGTTTGCGACGAGTGACAAGCCCGTGTTTCGTTTTGCCGACGAGCCCACGCTGGCCCAGCTGCCGGACAAGCGTTTGTTTGCGGTATTCAAACACTACTCCCGCAGTCAACGCCAGTACTTCGGCTTCCTGGGATGCACGGTTTCGAGTGACGAGGGCAAGTCTTGGTCGCCGGTCAAACCGGTGAAGATCGACGGTCTCAAACGTCGTGCCGGCCCGCCGAGTGGTCCCGTGCTCGTCGTGCGGCCGGATGAACCCGTGCGGCTCATCTTCGTGTGCAAGGACACCAAAGGCCGGCGAAGCGTATTCGTCGCGGAGATGACGGAGGAGTCCGGCCCAAAAACGCTCCGGCGGCCGAGGTTCAAGCTGACTGGGCGACTCAGGCTCGCCGAGAATCCCCCCGCGGTCGACGATCTGGCGGTTCTTCATATCGGCAAAGTGTGCCACCTGTATGGCACTCTCTCCGAAGTCGCTGGCCAGCGCTATCACGGCATCTCGAAGACCGGCCGCAATTTCAAACAGCTTGACACCGTGCAAATCGCGGACATCGGCACGGAGGGTTGTGCGATTGCCGCCGACGATGAATACCGTCTCTACGCGTCATGTCCGGCGGGAATCATGTCGGCCACATCCACGGATGGTGCGACGTGGACGCGAGAGGCGGGAATGCGGTTTGTCGGTGGACAGGATCCGGCCGTGATCAAGCTCAGGAAGGACGCCTACCTGATGCTGTATGTGAAGCCGTCCTCCGGCTCGCGCAGCAGAGACCGTCGAGACAGCAGCAGTGAACAAAACGACGAGCCGCACTGGATCGAGGTTGAAGAGAGCGAGCCACTGTCCGAGTTTGACGGTGCGACTTACGATCAGGCGATCCTGGATGCGTGGTACGACGCGGACGAACTGGCCTTGGCCGACGCGCGCGATGCGGCGATCGAGTCGTTGAGATCTGATGAAGAGCGGGGCGAGGACGAGTCCATAATGTCGGACGAGCTGGGAGCGGAACCTTTCGCGGATGGCGAGGCCGACTCGGAAGACGGTGAAGTGGGTGAGCAGTTGCCACAAGACGGGGCAGCCTATGAAGACGAATCGGAGGAGCGCGACGCCGCGGACGACTGGGGCGAGTTCGAGTACAGTGAGCAAGGCGTGCCGCTGCCCGATTTCGTCCATCCTGTGGATTACCGCGCTTGGTTCGAGCAATGCCATGATCCCGGCCTTGTTGAAGACAATGCCTACGACTACTACGCGGCGATCATGTTCGCCTCAGACGGAGGTTATCGCACCGGTCACATTATTCCGAACTTCGTCAATATGGGAAGCGACCAGTCGAGAACAGGGCCTCCCGACCCGTGGCGCCCTGATGAGCGCCCGGCGTGGGAGCAGTCATATCACGACGCTGCGGAACTTATGGCTCGCTATTCCGAAGCCGCTTCGCACAGGGAATGCGTCCGGCCGCCGTTTTTTTCCCTGCCTGGCGACACACGACCCGAAGCCAAGTTGGAAGGGAATGATCCGTCGGCCGATCCCGAGTCGAACAATCTGCTGCTGAACGCGTTGCTGCCGGACCTGTCGGCGCACCGTATGCTGGTGAAACAGAGGATGTCCGATGCCTGGCGGGCTCCGGACGGTGTCGTGGACACGCAGGCGATGATCGATGCATTTGACACATGCCTGAGTAGCGGCGGGCACGTTGCCGGAGGCGATTTCTTGGTCGAGTCGCTCATGGGCGTTGCGATCAAGGCGTATGTGGAGTCTCAGGCACGTTGGGCGTTGACCCATGACATATTCGATGCCGACGAGCTAGAGCAGGCGCTTGATGTATTGATCGAGAAGGACAATTCGCTGCCCGATCCGGGGCGTTGGGTGGTCGGTGAGGTTGCCGCCAGTCTGGACGTCACGCAGTATCTCTTCGGGCCCTACGAACACGGTCGCGAGCCGAAGCTCAACCCGGAGCGTTTCGAGCGGCTGAACAAGATGTTTAGCTGGGATGGTGAGCCCGTTCCGCCATTCTCGGATGAGGAGATCGATTCTAGTAATGCGCACATCACCGCGGACAAGTTCAACGGATACTACCGCGAGCTCGGCGAGAAGATGCGGATCGGTTATCCAGCCCACAAGCGCGCCGAGTTGGACGCGCTGGCAGAGTCGTACAAGGACGACAGGATTACCGGCATGCTGCTGCCGTCACTGGGCCGCGCGTATCAGATCGCGACCCGCTATGAAGCCTCGCGGCGGGCGACACAGCTCACATACGCTATTCACTTGCACAAGGCCCGGACCGGTGTGTGGCCTGAGTCACTGGATGACCTGCCGCCGAGGTACGCCGAGACGGTTCGCACCGATCCGTTCAGCGGCATGGATTTCGCTTATCGCGTCACAGATGACGGCCCCCTGCTCTATTCGGCATCCGAGAACGGCGTTGACGACGGGGGCACACATCATTCTCGTTGGTGCGACGGGCAGGTCGACGACGGAGACGATTACGTGTTCTGGCCGCCGAAGCATTAGCCGCTTTAGAGCAGTTAACGATTGAGTGTGGCACCGGCGTCTCGCCGGTGGAAGCAAGGCGGCCGAGAGCCGTTGCCTCACCGGCGAGACGCTGGTGCCACGTATTAACGTGAAACGCTATACCGTCGAGAATGCAGGCTTCGCGGTAGCGTCGGCCCCCTGTGGCCGACGGGGATAACCGGTTGGCTCGCACCCCACAAAAACGAACGTTGACCGCGTGCAGACGCACACGGCGGTGGGCACGGCACTGAATCGCCCAATGCTCAATCCAGCGCCCGCCGTCTCCGCTGTAAGGGCGATCCGTGAGGCCGTTATCCAAAACTCGTTGACACTGTAGAGGCGTGGGGAGATACCTCATACAATACCAGTCCCATGAGAATGGTTTCGATTGAAAGAGAGGCGAATCGCGCTTCTTGAACCTGGAAAGAGAGGGTAGATGTGGAGACTCTGAGGAAGCTATTTCGCGTCGGCTTGTCATTTTTATGTTTGGCCGTTTGTGTCACCATGTGCTTCGCGACTTCAGCGGCTCAGGCCGACAGCCGGCTGATGCGGTATGCCGACGTTCATCGGGACAAGGTCGTCTTTACCTACGAAGGTGATCTCTGGCTCGCGCCGACAGCCGGCGGTGATGCCAGACGCATCACGAACGACGGCGGAAGCGAGCTATTCGCGAAGTTCAGCCCCGATGGTTCACAACTCGCATTCACCGCAAACTACGACGGCGGCACCGATGTGTATGTCATGGATGCGACCGGCGGATCACCCAGGCGCCTGACGTTTCATCCGGCGAGCGACTATGTTTTGGATTGGACTCCGGACGGCGAGTCCATCCTCTTTCGTTCGCGGCGGGAGTATCCGAGCCGCGCCGAACGGGTCTATCGAATCTCCGTCAACGGCGGCATGCCGGAGAAGCTCCCGGTTGATCGGGCGGGGCTGACGTCGATGTCTCCCGATGGCAAGTGGATCGTGTACAACCGGATGAGTCGGGAGTCCCGCACCTGGAAAAGGCATCAAGGCGGTACGGCCCAAGACCTCTGGTTGGGTGATCTGGAGCAGGGTGAGTTCCGGCGTATTACGAAGTGGCCGGGCTCGGACAACTTCCCGATGTGGTCCGGCGAGAACATCTACTTCAATTCGGATCGCCAACACGGCACACTCAACATCTACAAGTATCGCCTTGAGGATGAAGAGATTGTCCCCATGACGTCTTACGATGACTACGACGTCAAGTACCCTTCGCTTGGCATCGACAACATCGTCTACCAATATGGGGAAGCCCTGCATCTGCTTCATCTTGAGACAGGCAAGACACGCAAACTCGATATCCGAATCCCATCCGACTTGGTCGATATGCGGCCGGCATACGTGAGTCCGACTTCCAACATCGGCTCGTTTAACGTGTCACCCACCGGCAAACGCGTGTTGCTCGATCCCCGTGGCGAGATTGTCAACGTGCCCGCCGAGAGGGGAGAGCCGGTCAACCTTACACGAACGTCGGGCTCGCGTGAGAAGAACGCGGCCTGGTCGCCGGACGGCCGCTGGATTGCCTTCATCTCCGACAAGACCGGCGAGGAGGAAGTCTACCTGACCGACCAGAAGGGCGACGGCGAATGGCGACAGCTCACGACCGGCGGCAAAGGCTGGCGGATGCACCTCGCTTGGTCCCCGGACAGCAAGTGGATCATGTTCTCCGACAAATTCATGAGGCTCAACCTCGTTGACGCGGAAAACGGCGATATCACCTTGGTTGACCAAGGCGAATACGATGACGGTTGGGAGCGTTGGGGAATCCAGGATTACGCGTGGTCGCCGGATAGCCAATGGATCGCCTACTCGAAGTTGGAGGCGAACCTCAACCAGTCGATCTTCCTCTATTCGCTGGGCGATCGAAAGAACTACCGTGTCACCAGCGATGTCACCCAGGATTCCAGCCCATCGTTCGATCCCCAGGGCCGGTATCTCTACTTCCTCTCGGAGCGGACCTTCTCGGCGACTATGGGAATGGTGGATCAGAACCACATTTTCCTCGACCTGTGCAAGCCGTACATCGTTGTGCTCGCGGAAGGGGAGCCGTCGCCTTTTGCTCCAACGAATGACGAGGAGCCGGTCAGCGCAGAAGCAGCGGAAAAACCGGACGAGGAGGGCGAGAATGATGACAGTCAAAAGGCGGAGGAAAAACGGGGCGGCGCTCAAGGTCAAAATGGCGACGAAGAAAGCGGCGAAAACGGAGACGAAGACGCCGGTGACGCGGCGGATGATCAAGACGATGATGCCGTCAAGATCGATCCGTTCGACTTCGAGCACAGAACCGTGGCTGCCGTGGGAGTTCCGGCGGGGAACTACTTCCGCCTTGAAGCGACCGAGCACGGCTTCCTCTATCTCAAGAAGGAAGGGCGGCAGTTCCTCAAGTATCAGGCAATCACCGACAAAACCGGCGACAAGGTCGATCTGTACTACTACAAGGTGGATCAGGATGACCCGGACAAGCGCAAGCCCAAGAAGCTCATGTCCGGCCTCAACAACTATCACCTTTCCGCGGACGGTAATAAACTCATCTACAAAAGCGGCGGGACCTTTGGCGTCGTCGATGCAACGAAGAAGGCCGGCGTGGGCGACGGCAAGGTCAAACTCGATCACGTCAAGATCAAGATCGACAAAGCCGCCGAGTTCTTACAGATTTTCAACGAAGCCTGGCGGGTGCAGCGCGACTGGTTCTACGACCCGGGCATGCATGGTGTTGATTGGGTTGCCGTGGGAGAGAAGTATCGCAAACTCGTTCCCTATTGCGGAAACCGGAGCGACCTGAATTACCTTATCGGTGAGTTGATCGGCGAGTTGAACGCCGGGCACACATACATCGGCGGGGGTGACATCACGAGAAACGCGAAGCATGTCGGCACCGCGCTGCTCGGCGTCGAGTTCGAGTCTCCTGCTGACGCCGATTTCCACCGAATCGCGCACATCGTTCCCGGCACTGCGTGGAACGATGCCGAACGATCTCCTCTCACCGAGTTGGGTTGTCCCATCAGGCCTGGCGACTATCTCATCGCTATCGACGGGCAGGAAGTCAAACGTTCGGACAACGTCTACCAATACCTCGAGAACAAGGGCGGCAAGGTTGTCACGCTGACCTACAACACGCGACCGTCCGCCGACGAAGCGAAGGCTTTCCGTGTTCGGACGATCAGCAGCGAGAACGCGATTCGTTACCGAGAGTGGGTGGAGAACAACCGTGCGGCCGTCGACAAGGCGAGCGGCGGCAAGGTGGGCTACGTTCACATCCCCGACATGGGGCAAGGCGGTCTGATCGAGTTCGCCAAGGCCTGGTTCCCGGCCTACAACAAGGAGGGAATGGTCATTGACGTGCGCTACAACGGCGGCGGATTCACCGGCGACATGATCATAGACCGTTTCGAACGCAAGGTATGGGCCATCACGCAGCCTCGCGAGGGAAAGACCATTCGCAATCCCGAACGGTGTTTCCACGGCCATCTCGTCGTGTTGATCAATGAGGACACAGGCTCCAACGGCGAGTATTTCTCCGAGGCGATCAAGATCAAGAAACTGGCGAAAGTGATCGGCATGAGAACCTGGGGCGGGGCGGTCGGCATCGAAACGCACCAGCATTTTGTCGACGGCGGCTCAACGACACCGCCGCAGTTCGCACCCTTTGGCCTGGGTAGAAAGTGGCTGATCGAAGGACACGGCGTTGATCCCGATATCGAAGTACAAAACGAGCCGGGTGATGTCCTCCGCGGCAAGGATGCCCAACTCGAAACAGGCATCGCCTACGTGCTGGACCGAATCGGCAGCGAACCCATGCCCATCCCCGAGACGCCAGAGTATCCGAACAAGGCCAAGAGCCGACCGTAGCTCTGATCATCACCAACTGAAGATGCCAGTTCAAATGTGATGGCAAGGAGAACATGTTGTGGGTATATGATGGAAGGCGACCTGTCTGCAAGCAGCGCCGAATCTGTTGCACTTCCGCCGCTTCCTCCCGATCACGAAGTTGCGTCTTCCAACGGTCGCCGCGCCACTCTTTGAACAACGACGCTAGGTCCAACAACTCCGAACCGTCCTCACCGCCGCAATGCGCCGCCGCGCTCGACCATGGGTATCGCCACGCCACGCGCACCAGCTTCGACCGAACAGGATTGCGCTCGATGTAACGCATCGCCCGCCATAAATGCACATTGTCCATCGGGCAGGAGTGAAACCGATTCTGCCACAGGTGTCCGCTTCGCCCGTGCAGGCGATTGATGTATTGCGTGTAGAGATAGTGCGTACGACCGATCGCCTTTGCCAGGGCGTCCTCGTTACGCGGAACCGCGATCAGGTGCACGTGGTTTGTCATCAGGCAATAGCCGACGATCTCCAAACCATACACCCCGGATCGCTCCTTGAGCAACGCGAGGTATGTACGCCGGTCATCATCGACGAAGAACACGTCCTGACGATTGTTGCCCCGCTGCGTGATGTGATGCGGGGTGCCTGGTACGACTGTCCTGGCAACACGTGGCATCACCGAAGGGTACGTGATTTGGGTGACAAAGTCAACTTAAATAGGTGACTGTCCCTAATATCCTATACGACCACGGGTAACTGTTTACCGTCCCTCGGTCGTGTTCGGTCAGGATGGCTGGCGACCGGGGCGTGCGTGATCCGATGATAGATAATAGCCATGGACGGCGATTCTGTTGCGATTGCACGGATGCACGAGCGGCACGCTCACTTCTTGCAGGTGGAACTCAACACGCTGCGTCGGGACCTATCGAGTAAATATAAGGAGGCGCTGTCGTTGCGGGAAGAGAACGCCGCATTGAAAGCGGACAATGCGAA
>CAZTAR010000063.1:0-15072 GCA_964611695.1 uncultured Planctomycetaceae bacterium
AGGATGCCATCTCATTCCTAAGATGCTCTAACGCGCAGCTCCGGCCACCGATGAAAACACCAATTTATTCAAGTCGAACACTGGATTCGAACGCTTCTCGGTTCCTTCATAGCGCAATTGCGAAACACTTATCCATTTATCAGGCGTTTGACACATGGCATGCCGAGTGTTTGAATCGGGCGAATGCAGGCGTGAGTTGACAGGCCTCTCGGCTGCGGCCCGCGTGCTTCTTTTCAAATGAGAGGACCGAACACGACCCATGGCGGACACCAGTGAGTATCGCGATATCACGGACCTGGAATCCGGCTTCGAGGGCTTTCACAAGCTTTTTCCTAGGCGGGTTCACGAAGTCCTGCTGGTGTGCAGCCTGTACGAATCCTTCATTCTCGAGGCGGACGGCCTCGTCGCCGACCTGATCGTCAGCGAGTACCAGGAGTTGAACCTGAGCCACGCACCGCGCGTGTCGCGCGTGTCGACCGGTGGCGAAGCGTTGGATCTGATTCCCCAGCGAGACTTCGATCTGGTCATTGCCATGTCGCGCGTCGGCGAGTGGGACGTTCCCGACTTCGCCGAGGCTGTCAAGCAGATTCGACCCGACTTGATGGTCATCGTTTTGACCGAGGAACCTCGGGAGCTTGCGCGGTACGCGGCGCACGAGAAGCGCGGCGCAATCGACCGCGTCTTCCTCTGGCACGGCGACGCAAAGATACTCCTCGCGATCATCAAGTACGTCGAGGATTGCCTGAATGTCGAGCACGACACACAGGTCGGAACCGTTCGAGTCATCATCCTCATCGAAAACTCCGTGCGTTTTTACTCGGCCTATCTTCCTCAGATATACACCGAGATGATGAAACAGACGCGAGATCTGATGGCCGAGGGCTTGAATCCCATCCAGAAGCTGCTTCGGATGCGCGCACGACCAAAGATTCTTCTCGCCGAAACTTTCGAAAATGCCTGGGATCTCTACACAAAGTATCGCGACAACATCCTCGGCATCATCTCCGACATCGGCTTTCCGCGAAACGGCCGGATCGACAGGGAGGCGGGGCTCGAGTTCACGAAACGCGTCAAGGTGGAATCGCCCCTGATGCCCGTGCTGCTCCAATCTTCCAACGACAGCATGAAAACCGCTGCGACATCACTCGGGGCCAGTTTCCTCCACAAGAAATCCCGCAAGTTGATGGACGATCTCCGCAGTTTCATGCTGAACAGTCTGGGCTTCGGCGACTTCGTGTTCAGGTCGCCCGACGGCAGGGAACTCGCTCGCGCGGCTGACATCCGGGCAATGATCGAGAAACTCCGCGTCGTTCCGGAAGAGTCCATTGTCTTCCACGCGGGCTCTAATCATTTCAGCAACTGGTTCATGGCCAGGACGGAATTCGAACTGGCAATGCGCCTCCGCCCGCGCAGGGTCTCGGAGTTCCCGGATATCAACGGCCTTCGCATGTTTCTGATCGAAACGATCCAAGATTCCTACGAGCGCAGCCGCGCGGATGTGATTACTGATTTCTCTCGCCGACTATTTTCCAGCACGACAATCTTCTCGCGAATCGGCGGCGGCTCCATCGGAGGCAAGGCCCGAGGGCTGGCGTTCATCAATACGCTCATCAAACAGCACAACCTCCGACGACGCTGGCCGAACGTTCACGTCGCGATTCCACACACTGCGGCCCTCGGCACGGAGGTATTCGATAAGTTCATCGAAAAGAACGGACTCCGGGGGCCCATTGCGCAGGACTTGAACGACGAAGCGGTGGCCAATCGTTTCATGGCATGCAAACTCCCCAGTGGCATTAAGAAGGACCTGGCTGCCTTCCTCCAAACGATCAAGTATCCGCTGGCGGTGCGATCGAGCAGTCTGTTGGAAGATTCTCATGGGCAGTCGTTCGCGGGCATCTACAAGACCTACATGATTCCCAACAGTGACGAGAACGCATCCCTCAGACTCGAGCAGCTCTGCAACGCAATCAAGCTAGTGTACGCCTCTACCTTCTTGCGAGCCGCGAAGCACTACCGCGAAGCAACGGGGCACCACTTGGAAGAAGAGAAAATGGGGGTGGTGTTGCAGGAAATCGTCGGAACGCAGCATGGAGACTTGTTCTACCCTTCCTTCGCAGGGGTAGCACGCTCCTTTAACTTTTACCCCTTGGGAAGACTGAAATCGGAAGACGGTGTCGCCTGTGTGGCACTGGGACTCGGCAAGATGGTGGTCGAGGGCGGTGAGATGTTGATGTTCTCTCCGGCATCGCCTCAGATACTCCCACAATTCAGCACAACGTCGGACATGCTGGACAATTCGCAACGGACGTTTTTTGCATTGGACATGACCTGCCAGGGTCCGTGCAACTCGCCCGACGCGGACCACAACCTGGCCCAGTGCGGTCTGGAAGTCGCCGAACGAGACGGCACGCTTGCCGCTATCGGCTCCGTCTTTTCAGCGGAAAACGATGCGGTGTATGACGGCATCAACCGGCCTGGTCCGCGGCTCGTCACGTTCGCGCACGTCCTCAAGTCCAACTTGTTTCCCTTGGCCGAAATCCTGAAGGTGATTCTGGCAATCGGACGTCGCGGCATGGCATGTCCAGTCGAGGTCGAGTTCGCGGTCAACATGCAAGAAAATCCGATGCAGTTTCGGGTGCTCCAAATCCGGCCGACGGTTTCGGACGAGGCCTTCGAGCGAGTCGCCTTGGAGAACATCGAACCGGCCAACCTTGTCTGCTACAGCCCACAAGTCATGGGGAACGGCTACATCCAAGGACTGCGCGACATTATCTTCGTGAAGCCCGAGAGCTTCGACAAAAGCCGAACGCGCGAGATTGCCCAGGAAGTAGGTGGATTGAACCAGAGCCTGACACAAGCCGGCATTTCATCACTTCTCATCGGTCCTGGACGATGGGGATCGGCGGATCCCTGGCTGGGCATCCCGGTCACGTGGGAACAGATATCCTCGGCCCGCGCAATCGTCGAAACCAGCCTGCAAGATTTCGTGGTCACCCCCTCCCAAGGATCACACTTCTTTCAAAACCTGACCACATTCCGCGTAGGCTACCTGACGGTGAACCCGACGGCAGGCGGCGGCCTCATTGACTGGGAATGGCTCTCGGCTCAGGCCGTCGTTACTGAAACCGAACACCTCCGCCACATCCGCCTGGCTGAGCCCCTGGAAATCAGGCTCGATGGCCACACTCGGCGAGGCATGATTCTCAAACCTGACGCCGCAAGCCCGCCGCCCTCGGAGTCATCCGACTCGCCGTAGGCGACGGGTGTTATCAGAGCCGTGCGCGTGAGCAAGCGGTCAGCGTACAAATGTGTAGACCTACGCTGGGGGGCAATGACCCCTCCCTAACGGTCGGGGCTCTGAACGGAGCCGTGCTCTGTAAACAGCGGACCAGTGGCGAGTTCTTCACGATCGACGACAACGGTGTTTGTGCCGTATTCCGTCACTGAGGTGTTTGCATCGTGTCGATTGCGTTTACCGCGGCCGGCTGCAGAACTGCCCGGGCGCTTCGCTTTTCCGTCGAGGCCCAACTCTTCATCGGCCTTCGCAGTGACGTGTTTGGCGAGGGCCGTTAGGTCGTTGTGAAGCTCGCGCTTGTTGATTCGGGTGATACAGCTGCACGACTCGACCAGCTCGCCGATGTAACGCGTGAACGCGCTTCTTCGATCCACTTGGTACTTCTGCTTCTTGCGCCGATTCAGATAGGTCTGGAGTTTGCGGCCGCAATCCTGGACCGCCAGTTTGATCTCCTTGCGGATCTCATCATAGTCGGCAACAGCCTCTTTGCCTTCGCTGGTAAACGGCACCCATACGCTGGCCATGTGGATGAAGATCGCCAACGGACCCTGTGGCAGGCTACCTGACGGCTGTGTGAGACCGTATCGCCGCCAGTCGATCTCGATCACGCTCTTGTAGATGCAACAGCCGGAGAGTTGGTAGAGCAGCGGCACCCGGTTGGCAAAACGCATCAGCTTCGCCTGCGACGGGGCTCGCTTCTGCTTGACGACTTTGCCACGACGCACGGTCGATTCGTTGTTGTTCGTCTCCTCCTCAAATCCGGCGGGATCGGGTCCGAGCTGCCCGCCATAGGCGAGGCCGACCTCGATCTGAAAGGGGTTGCCGCGATAGACCGCCGGGGTGCGTGTGCAGGCCGCGAAAAACTCCGCCTGCACGCCGTTGAGAAGTCCGGCCAGGATTTGATCCGGCCCGATGGGTGACAAGCAATTGGTCATCGGCGGGCGAATCTTCGTCTCCTGCATGGCTTTGTAGAGTGTTTCCGCTTCGTGGGTACCGATGCGCGTGGGCCTGGCGCGCGTGGTGATCTTGGTATTGTCGCAGATGGCCTTTGCCGTCGTTGGGCTGACCCGGCTGAATTCACCGCTGAGGAATTGTGCCATGGTCTTGGCATTCGTTTCCTTCAGCATCTTGATGAGCACGCCCAATTCAATGCCGTAAGGATGCGGTTTGATTTCGCTTGTCGGCTCAGGAACCGAATCCGTCGCTCGTGGGAACTCGGCCAGCGTGCCGGTCGGATCGATGAAGTCAAAGCGAACATGCGGATTCGCGATGGCCGTCAGCGCGATGTACTCGTCAACGGAAGACCGCCCCTTCTGATAAGCAGCCACAAGTTCGATCGCGACTTCGGTACCGTGTTCCCACTCGACCTTGGCAACCTTGTCCTTGACGACCTGGGGTGCGTTGGTCTTGGTGTTGATCTGCACTTCGTAGTAATGCGCGTCTGTCCGACCCCCTGTCCGCGAGGTGATGCGAATGCTCTTACCGGTCGTGAGCAAACCGTACATTCCGGCTGCGGAGATGCCGATGCCCTGCTGGCCGCGGCTCATCTTGAGGCGGTGAAACTTCGAGCCGTAAAGCAGCTTGCCGAAGATATTGGGGATTTGTTCCTTGACGATACCCGGGCCGTTGTCGCGAACGGTCACGCAAAAGCGATCCGTGTCGCGCTGGGTGATCTTCACGTAAATGTCAGGAAGGATGCCCGCTTCCTCGCATGCGTCCAAGCTGTTATCGACCGCCTCCTTCACAGTCGTCAGCAGGGCCTTACGCTTGTTGTCAAAACCGAGCAGATGGCGGTTCTTGGCAAAGAACTCGGAGACGGATATCTCGCGCTGCGCCTTCGACATGCTCTCGGCCGTGGCATAACCACGACGCTTTTTATTTCCTTGATCCGATGACGCGCGCGAAATCTTCGCGGCTTGTCCAACGGTTTTCTTCGACACCTGACCGGCGGGTGCCATCGGGGACTGGCTCTTCTTGGGGTTCGCCGTAGCAGAGGACTTGCCACCAGTGGCGCGTTTCCTGGTTTGTTTCTTCATGGGTTGTTCCGGAGCGCCCGAGATCGTTGGTTCCGCAGTCGCTGATTCCGAGATCGTTGGTTCCGAGGTCGGGGGTGCGGGGATAGCAGGTTCCGGGGGAAAAGCCTTGCGGCCTTGCCCGGCGACCGTCGAAAAGGGAAGCTCCAATTGATCCGTATCGTCTTGTTTTTTCGTCTTGTGGGCAGGTGAAACAGCCATCCTGGCTCCTTGTCCGACAGCGTCACGAGTCCGTTCACAGTACGGCCATCCTATCGATTCTTAACGTCCGTACAAGCCCACTGGCTGAAGTTGGGCCCGTCTCACAAGACCCGAACACGCCTGGCAGGGAGCATTCATGTTAGATTACGGCGAAGCTTGAACAAGGCGAATGAATTGATCCACTCCGTCAGCGTGAATAGGACCACGAGGAACAGGAACAGTACGCCGATACCCTGAGGAACTAGGTATCCCCCGCGGAGGAATACAGTATCCACGTCCGAAAACCAGACCTCACCACAGATTACGCCCGCCCCGGCGGACTGCGTTCGATCGGCAACAATGCGACCAGAAGCGTCGATGATCTGGGACGTCCCGGAACTGGCTGCACGAACGGCGCAACGGCGCAACTCGATCGAGCGGAATCGAGAGATGCCTGCCTGCTGTAAGCGTTGTTGAAGAGGCCAACGAGCGGGATTCATCACGGGAACCAGCAAAACCTCAGCTCCCCGCGACACTGCACGCCGCGGCACGTCAGTAAAAGAACCATCGTAACAGACGTATATTCCCACGCGGCCCGCCTCCGTAGGGAAAGTCCTTTGCTCGCTCGCAGGATTGCCATCATGGAAAAACGGCAGAGGCACTGCTTTGGCCTGCATACCGATTGTCTGGCCATCCGGCCCGAGGAGTAATCCAACATTGTCATAATCGCAATCTCCCCCCGCTGATGGCGACACGTGAGCGCCGACGCAGATGTGAATACCATTCTCCCGTGCCAATGTTGACAGAGCCTCGACAAATCGATTGGGTCGATCGGCGAATGTGACGATTGTGTGCTCCGGCATGACGATATAGCGAGGTTTGTTCGGACCTGCCAAGGCGAGTTCGGCAAGGGTGATGTACGCTCGGTAGTCACTTTCCTCGGCCTGAACGCACGCCACCGGCACCGACAGATTCTTGTGAAAATCGGAGGGTTGGGCCATCGCCGCTGCCAGAAGAACGGATGCAGCAATCACGCACGCGGGAATCCAGCCGCGGCCGCGTCTGCGGATCAGAGCGTATGCCAGCGCGGCGTTGACAGCAACGAGCGCGACCGAGATCGAATAGACACCCCCAAGCGACGCAATCTGGGAAATCCACGGGTTCCCTGCTTGGCTGTGCCCGAAGGCGCCATAGGCAAAGCGAATGCGATCCATCCCCTCACAACGACAGACCTCCTGACCGACAATAGCAATCGGCGCCGCCCACAGCAGTACCGCGATTGAAAAGCGGTCCATCAACAGGCGAACAACCCGAAACGCCAGCCCCATCCACACTGACAGCGCGATGATGGTGATACCGCCGAGGAGCCCGTGCAGACCAAACAGCCAGCCGATGCTGAGCCTATAGAAGACCAAACCGAGCACGGTGCCTAAAAGCCAGACGCGCCCCGGCGACAGTTTTGGCAACATGATTAACCAGGGGACCAACGCCACCCAGGCAAGGAAATGGTACCCCCACGGCGGAAGGGAGAGCGCCATCAAACACCCCGATGAGCCCGCGGCAAGGAATGCCCAGACCCAGGTGGGAACGTGAACGAGCCTATCGGCAACCTCGGCTCCAGGCCTGTTCGACTTAGCCGTGGCGGCAGTCATCGATTATGGTGCCTCCGATGCCGCTTCTCGCCCTGCTCCGCGCTCACAACGGTGTGACCCGGGATCGGAACGAACACGAACTCGTGCATAAGAATACCCTCCAATGTTCGGAATTCCCGGACCCTCTACCTCAAGCAACGTTCCGGCACGGCCGGTATCACTCAAGTCTATCGCAATGTGAAACTTCCTTGTTGTCTGAATCAGTGGTGGAAGTTGGTGAAAGCTACCGTGGAAAACCATTGCGCTGAGCCCCAACCGCTTCTAACGAAGGTGGCACTTCTCCTCTGCCGAAACGATTACCGGGAGATTACACAGCCGAGTTGCGGCAAGGCTTTTTGGGACGTTGGGAGTGAGCGGATGACTCAGAATCGCGACAGACAAAGGACGTCATCGAGAGAGGGGGCGGCAATCTATCAGAAAGGGATTGCGGCGTTAGAGACAGGACGATTCTCAGACGCCATCGACCTGTTATCCAGGATTGCGGATTGCCGCGATCTTTCGGGAACGCTGGGCCGTTTCTACCTGGGCCAAGCCCACACACAATTCGGCATTCAGGAAATGCAGGCGGGTCGTTATGACTCGGCCGTCGAGCACCTCTCCACCGCCAGACGGATCAACCCCGACTCGGCGGACCTTTGGCGATACCTGTCGACCTGCCACATCGGTCGGGGACGATTCGACTTGGCAGCGGCGGAGTTCGAAAAGGCGCGACAGGGTGGCGATTCGATTTCATCGGTTCCAATTCGCCTGGCGTACGCCCTCCAGCGAGACGGCCAACTCGACCGCGCGGTGCAATCACTCGAAGAATCGATCAGAGCGCAGCCGGAGCGTGCGGACCTGCGATTTCACCTGGGGCTGATCCATGCCGCGTCGGATGAGTATGAAGCAGCCGCGGAATCGTTGCTGAGTGCCGCAACGTTGGCACCAGAGGACGCGCTGATCCACCAGCACTTCGGGCTTACCAAAGGCATGCTCGGCAATATGCGACAGGCGGTTAAACACCTGAGCATGGCGCATCGCATCCGGCCTCGGGATACACACATCATGCTCCTTCTCACGATGGCGGTGAAAGCTGCCGAGGAGGTGGGAGAACCCGTCACCGTCCAACCTGTGCAGATGTTGGAGGCGCCGATCACGGACGCCTCGATCCAGGAACTTGGCGAGATCATCGCGGAGGACCCCGACTTCGTGGAGGCGTTTATCCGCTTGCCCGAATCCCTGGTCGATCCCGAGATTTTCGCCACCCTGGCCGGCATCCTGGAGAAGGCATTGGAACTGCACCCCGACTATGCGGATCTGCACTTCCATTGCTCCCGAGTGTACGAGCGGTTGGGCAAAACCGACTCCGCCATCGATCGGGCGAATCGCGCGATCGGAATCAACCCGCGTTATGTGCAGGCGTTGATTCAGCTCGGGCGGTTGTACTCGGAGGCAGACGAACATTCGGCCGCCGTGAAGCGTTTACAGGAGGCCATCGAATACGGTGGAGACTATCCGGATGTGCATTTCATGCTTGGTGAGTTGCATCGTGAGGACGGCGACACGGAACGCGCGTGCGACGAATACGAGACGGCGTTGGAACTGAACTCGGGCTACTCGCAGGCCAAGCATGCGTTAGAAGCTGTGTTGACCGCATAGGGGGAAGCAAAGCAATGTCATATCTCCTCGAAATCCTCGGACGCGGACTCATTGCCAATCTCTCCGGCGCGTTCGCCAACGTTCTCGGAACGAAGTCCAAAGAGAGCACGGCGGCGCTTCGCCAAGCAGTGGAGAACGACCCCGAGGATATCGATTCGCGGGTCCATCTCGCGAGTCGATACATGCAAGAAGATGACTTGACCGCAGCCCGCCAGATATTCCTTGAACTTCTGGCAGAGGATCGAGACTGCTTGGCCGCCAGATTGGGCTTAGCTTGTGTGTTTGACGCATTGGGACAACTTGAGGTCGCCGACGAACAACTCCGTATCGCCCAGAAGCTGGAGCCGGCCAATCCGGCCATTCTGTTTTGCCTGGGATACTGTCGCGAACGGATCGGTGAGATTGCCGAGGCGATCGACTATTACCATGATTCCATCACGGTGTGCCCGACCATCCGCAACTCGCACGAACGGCTGGCGGCCATTTATCTAAAGCAAGGCGAGTTGGACCTGGCAATCCACCACTACACGCGACTCTGTGATCTGGACCCCGACCAGACCGAATTGCACCTAACGCTGGCAAACCTCTTGCTCAAGGCCGGCGACCACGATCAGGCGATCAAACTGTACGAGCACGCCCTGGCCCTTGAGCCTGACAACTGGACTGCGCATAACGACAAGGTCTCGGCCTATGAAGAGGCGGGCCTGTTTCGTGAGGCGATCGAACACTTGCACACGATGATCGTGCGCGAGCCGGACGATGCTGACATGCGATTGCGATTGGGCGACCTCTATTCGCGAATCGGCAACGACGCGGCGGCCGTCGAACAATTCGACAATGCGGTCCAACTCTGCCCGGACTATCTGGAAGCCAACGTCAAACTTGGCACGCAGCACCTGCGGTCGGGTCGTCACATCGATGCGGCGAAGTGGTTCTCGGTCGCGTTGGAAATCAATGACCGCCTGCTCGGCGCGTACGTGGGCATCGGCGTGGCCCATCACGCGGCGGGCCGCGGGGATGATGCGGCGGCGTCTTTCGAAATGGCCCGGAACATCGAGCCCAATAGTACGCTCCTGTTCAGCGAAGTCGCGCGAATGCACCTAAAGGCGGCGGCAGGCGATCAGGCCTGCAAGTTCCTCGCGATACCAGAGCCCGAGGAAGAGATCGCGGAGCAGGTTGAATCGCTGCATGAGGATCCCCTGACGGCGCGGGGAGATCTTCTCACACAGCAGATTGAACGCCTGCAAACCGCCATCGAGCGGAATCCCAACCATGCCGATCTACACTACCGCCTCGGCCTGCTCCTGCACAACCGGGGACAGATCGAGGATGCGATCAGCGCGTTCCGGCACGCGGTCGCCATCAACCCGAGCTACATGAAGGCGCTCATCAAGTTGGGGCTGGCGCTGGGCGAGGCAGATCAACTCGACGAAGCCGTCGAAGTGTTGACGCGAGCGACCGAGTTGCAGCCGGACTATGTCGATCTGCACTACCAGCTGGGACTCCTCTTCACCCAGCGGCACCAATTCGAAATGGCTATCGAGCATTACGAGATGGCCGCGGAAGGCAACCCCACAAACGTGGCGTTCCAGGCAAACCTCGCCCTCGCGTTGCAAAACATGGGGCTCATCGACCGGGCCAACGCAAGCTGGCAGATCGTCGAAGACCTCGCGCCGGATTCCACCTACGCCGTACAAGCCCGAAACGCCATGGCCGAGCACCGGCAGCCTGAATAGCAAGCCGGACAACGCGATTTTTTTAGAAGTGTGCCACTGGCAGCTTGCTGCCAGTGCGATCGTGCGCTGGGTGCCATGCTTTCACGCGACGCAGTCGCGGGTAAGCATGTTAATGCTGAGCGAACTACTCTTTGTTGGCCCCAGCTTCCGGACTGTCGTTGAGTCCTCTTTCGCACCTATTCTGCGCCGTGTAGACCCTCGGCGGCTCAAACCAGCCTTCGTCGTCGGCCTTCACTCGCTCATCCCGAGAGCAACACCCACGCTACAATAATTCTCACCGGCGAGACGCCGGTTCCACAGGTCTTGTCTGAGTGCCTGGTCCTGACGTTGCAAGAACACACGCTTCCACCTAATATCTCCGAACAGTTGGTTCCAGGACTTTCTGTGACGCAGGGTCCTGGTTCTTGACTAGTCGTCCCCCACCCCTGGAAGGGGCGGGGCACCCGCGATCTTACGTGGGATGCCGCGCGAGCTCTCGCGGACAAGCCGCCAGTGGCACCTTATCATTCTAGGAGTGACCTTCGCGGCTGTCGTCGGCCACGGGGGGCCGACGCAACAGCCAGGCGCGAAATGCTTCAGAATCAACTGACAAACACAAACCTCTTGGAGGCATTATGAAACAGACCAAACTCGCAACAAGCGTGACCGCAATGGATAGTCGGCTTCGAGCCGATGTGCTTCTCGTCCCGGTCGTTGTTCGCAAGGACAAGATCGTCGAACCCAAACTGCGGGGGCTTTCGGGGCAGGTCACCGGGCGGCTCACCGAGCTTGTGCGGCAATATCACGGCGCCAAGAAAGCCGGTTCGATTGATGCCTGTATCCTGCCGAAAGGTTCGCCGTTCGGTCGAATCGCGGTTGTCAGCCTGGGCGAAGACCAACCCTCGAAATCGTCGGATGTTCGCGATGCCGCGGGATTGGCAATCACTTGGTGCATAAAACACAACGTGGCCAAGATCGCCGTTGCTGCGGACGCGCTGACAGCCGCTGCCGGTGAAGAAGCCATTGCAGCATGGGTGGAAGGCATTGTGCTGGGCAACTATCGTTTCGTCGAGCTGCAATCAAAACCGCAGGAGAATGAAGGCGCCGGCGTGGCGAAGGTGTTGCTGGCGACGTCGGCGGCACGAACCGACAAGATGACACGGATGGCCGGGCGTGCCGCGAAACTCGCCGAGGCCGTCAACCTGGCTCGCGAGTTGGGGCACCTGCCGCCAAACGTGGTCAATCCCGTGACGCTCGCCGCGCGCGTTCGCGCCCTTTCCAAGAAGCACAAGCTCGGGTGCCGCATCCTCGACGAACGGACCATGAAGGCGAAAAAGATGGGGGGCATCCTCGCGGTCGGCATGGGTTCGGCAACCAAACCGCGGATGATCATCATGGAGCACAAAGGACGAAGTCCGAAGTCCCGACCGATCGTGCTCGTCGGCAAGGCACTCACTCTGGATACCGGCGGCTACTCGCTGAAGCCGGCCGCGAGCATCCCGGGGATGAAGTATGACAAGTGCGGCGCGATGGCAGTCATCGGGGCGGTTGTCGCGGCGGCAAAGCTGAAGATCCCACAGCGCGTCGTTGGCATTCTGGGAGCGGCGGAGAACATGATCTCCGCCGAGGCCTATCGACCGGGAGACATCATCAGAGCGGCCAACGGCAAGACGATTGAGATCATGAATACAGACGCCGAGGGGCGCGTCGTCTTGGCGGACTGTTTGCACTATGCGGAGAAGACCTATTCGCCCAAGGCGATCATCGACCTGGCGACGCTCACCGGCGCGTGCATCGTCGCGCTTGGAGGAGCTTGCGCGGCCGTGTTGAGCGACGACGACAAGATGACTGATGAGTTGATCGCGGCCGGCAAGCGGACGCATGAACGCCTATGGCGGATGCCGCTATGGAAGGAGTATCTCGAACCACTGACAACGAATACGGACGCCGACATCAAGAACACGGCCGGCGCACCGGGCGGCTGTAGCGTGGCCGCGATGTTCCTCAAGGAGTTTGTGAATGATAAGACGCCGTGGGCACATCTCGACATCGCCGGCATGGCCGACACGACAAAAGCATTGCCAATCTGTCCGATCGGCGCGACCGGGTATGGTGTGCGGTTGCTGTTAGACTACATTCAGCGGCAGCGATAGCCGGCCCGGCTTGCAGCCCTGGCCGGAGGGGCCAAAGGATGGAGAGACCAGGGGATCAAGGGGCGAAAGGTCTGCGATGGGTGCCACTGGCGGCTTGCCCGCCAGTGTTCTGAGCGTATTCTCGGAAGAGATCGCACTGGCGGGCGAGCCGCCACTGGCACACTTGCGGTGAGTGGCAAGGCCTCTGGCCGCAGCCGGAGGGATCCAGGAATCGAGGGATTCAGGGGCCAAGTGTCCTTAGGAGCTAGCTGCCTTGGGAACCACGGCTCTTGAGAACAAAGGTTTCTGGGAACCAGGGCGCCAAGGGAAGAGGGGACTGAGGGTTCGTCCTCGAAGAACTTTTCGTGAAATGCAATAGATGATTAACACATTCGAAGGCAAGTCGCCGGTCATTGGCGAGGGAACTTATGTCCATCCCAGCGCGGACGTGTTCGGCAACATCCAGGTTGGGTCTGGATGTTGGATCGGTCCCGGCGCACGGATGCGCGGTGATTACGGCCGCATCGTCATCGGCGACAACACAAGCGTGGAAGATAATTGCGTCATCCATGCGCGGCCCGACGAACAGACCACGATCGGGAACTGGGTGACCATCGGCCATGGCGCGATCGTACACAACGCGACGATCGAGGATTGGGCCATCCCCGGCATGGGGGCGATCGTGTCGGACTGGGCACGCATCGGAGAATGGGCTGTCGTGGGAGAAGGCTCCGTCGTCAAACAGAACCAGCAGATCGAGCCGAACCGCATCGCCGTGGGTGTTCCCGCGAAGGTGATTTCCAAGCTGGTGCAGGACGACTACAAGGCCCAATGGACAACCTTCAAGAAGATCTACGTCGATCTCGCACGACGCTACCCCAAGGGCTTGCAGTAGTGCTGTAGCAAGGATGCAAGCACCGTCTGCTCACTACGGCAAGATTGCGTCCATTATCGAGAAGGTCACTTCGAACAAAATCATCCGAATCGGCTGGCTGAGAAGCTCGAAGAAGGTCAGAACGCCACTCATCGGCGCGCCGTAGAAGCCGAACAATTTCAACGGAAGGAACGCCAGGGTCGGTTGCCCTTCAATCGGGACGTTGAACAGGAACGCCAGAAACGATCGCAGGTTGTTGCGGTCGATGACCTTCCCGTCACCGGAAACGGGATCGCCTGAAGAAGGATCGCCACCATTTGATTCACACTCATCCGGAATGGAGTCGCCATCGGAATCGGTGCTAATCCGGCTAGCAATGTCGCACTCATCCGGCGCACCGTTCGCATTACAGTCGGCACTGTTACCGATCGCAACATCGCACTTGTCCGGAATACCATTGTCGTTGCAGTCCGAACTCGTTCCGGCCGTAAGATCACAATCGTCCGGGATGCCATTCCCATCGCAGTCGGTTTCGCACTGGTCCGGAATATCATTGTCGTTGCAGTCGGAACTCGTCCCAGCAGCGATATCACAATCGTCCGGGATGCCATTCCCGTCACAGTCGGTTTCGCATTGATCCGGCACACCGTCGCCGTCACAGTCCGTACTGGTGCCGGCCGCGATATCGCAGTCGTCCGGAACGCCATTCGCATCACAATCGATGTCGCAATCGTCGGGTATGCCGTTGTCGTTGCAGTCGTTGTCCGCCATCCTCGCAAAATTGACGGTGTCGATCCCGAAGTAGTCCGAGTTCGTCCCCGACGGCCCACCGTCTGTCACGAAATATCGAAACGCGAATCGTCCGGTCGTCGGGCTGCCCAGACCGGTCAGCACCGATTGGAACCGCGTCCAGGTGTCGGGATAGCCGCCGACCGTCAAGGTCGGATTGACCTCGATCAGGAGCTCGGTGAAGTCCCCAACACTCGTTGATGTCACCCCAACATCTGAGCTTGCACCCGCGAGGCTCATGCGCACTTCGAGTCGGTCGGCATACAGACTGCTCGCCGTAACACGCGTCCGGAAAGAAAAGACCATATCGTCTTCGAGATTCAATTCCGGCGTGATAAGCCAGTTGCTGATGGTCGCCCCGCCATTTTGGGCCCCCGCGCAGGCATAGCTTGTGGCAATATAAGCCGTAGGGGCGCCCTCGTGGGCGGAAAAAGCCGCGACGTCGTCCCCCTGCGACCAGTCCACTGAACCTACGGGCACGCTATTGTTCGTCATGACCCATCCGTCACCGTCCAGTGACGTGATATCGTCGAATCCCTCGGCGAACACAATGTCCGTCGCCCAGAAGAGTTGGCAATCGTCCGGGATGCCATCATCTTGACAGTCTTCGACGGTTCCGTCGTTGACTTCGCACTCATCAAGGATGTTGTTCGTATTGCAATCAAGGCCTGGATCGGCAGCGATCTCATCCGCGTCGATGATGTGGTTGTTGTTGCAGTCGTCATCCCCACCCCCCAACTGCCGAATCACAATGCTGGGCG
>CAZTAR010000064.1:0-14911 GCA_964611695.1 uncultured Planctomycetaceae bacterium
CCCACGAATAACGGATTTGCAATCCGTCGCCTTAGTCCACTTGGCTACGCGGCCGATGCACGTGATGCCGGTGCAAGTCCGGCAGTTTACACGTTGAAGTTGGCCTTGCCTAGGCGCGTCGTCGCAGAAAGATCAGGCCAGCCAACATCAGGGGTAAAAGAGTAGCAGGTTCTGGAACCAACGTCACCTCGAACGGACCCTGAAGGCTCACAAAACCGGTCGGAGGTGGGAGAAAATCGTCATAATCGCCGCTGAGCGAAAGGCCACCGTCGTTCAGGACGCCTGTGATTGTGGAAAGCACCAGCGGTAACCAGGGGAAGTACTCCACGTCCATCCGCACGTCGGCTCCGACCACCTCCATGAATACCACGCGTCCTGGATTGCTGAACGGAGAATCAGGGAAGACCCAACCATACTCCTCAACCACTTCGTTGTATTCATGAAGCACGAAGAGTAAGTCGATGGGATCGTACGGCGGGGTCCCACAGGGGTCGCCATTCGCGTCGAACATCTCATAGACGGACCAGGTTCCAGTCCACGACCCATACAGGTCTTCGATGGTGAAATTCTCGGCCCGAACTTGGGTGCCCCAAAGGCCCACAAGGACGGCTAGGCAAACTGTCAACCTTCTCACGGTGTCCCCTCCGATGCAGGACGTGCTCGCCAAGGCGGCTCCGGCGTGCCTACCTTCGGGTTTCCCCTTCCTTCCCATCTTAGCCTTGAAGGGACGCATTGGCGAATCATGGTTCGGATGGTAATCCCGATATCCCTTCCTCAACTCGCCGCGAGTGCGACCAATCGGCTTATAGGACCGATAGTGTCCACCCCGCTCCCTCACCGCTATCCTCGCGCGGAACGATCCCCCCCCTGCTTCAGTACTGCCCCCCACCGTTCTTGTCATCGGCGCTCGCTACTCATATGCGGAGAACAAGAGTCGAATACTGAGTCTTCTCAGGTCTCGGTCGCCAGATCTCGGTGCAAAGGCTATGTTATGGGATGGCCATGAACCGTGAACCGCGAACGCATCCTGTCGCACCACCTTCCCCCGATTACCTCCCTCTTTCACGAGTGTCGGAGGATGGTGACGTCGTCAAGTTCTGCCAGAAGACAGCTGACGGGTACGAGATTGAGACGGTTGTTGTCCCAATGGGAGCTGAGATAGGCGGCCGCGACAAGACGTGGCGTACACTCTGCGTTTCCTCGCAGATCGGCTGCGCGCATGCCTGTGCCTTTTGCCAAACCGCCCGAATGGGACTTGTCCGGAATCTTACCGCAGAGGAGATTGTCGGCCAGGTGAGTGCCGCTCGTGGGGAACTCGGCGCGGACATTCGCAATATCGTCTTCATGGGCATGGGCGAGCCGCTGGACAACTTCGATAACATTGTCGCCGCCATTCGCACGCTTCATGACGATCGGGAAAACCAGATTCCGCGACGGCGGGTGACTGTCTCCACGGCGGGCCGGTGTGGCGGAATCCGGCGGCTGGGCGATCTTCGGTGGCGACGGCTGAATCTCGCGGTGTCGCTCAACGCCCCAAACGATCAGATTCGTTCGCGGATCATGCCGGTGAATCGGACCGAACCCATGGCCGAACTCCGTGAGGCCATCGCAAGCTATCCCGTGCGCGGCGGCGGTCACGTGTTGATTGAATATGTTATGCTGAAAGGCATCAACGATCATCCCGACCACGCGCGAGAACTCGCCGAGTTTCTCGCCGGCTTACATACATGCGTCAACCTTATCCCTTTCAATTCCTGTGAAGGCCTGCCATTCGAGCCGTCCGACATGCCCACAGTCGAGGATTTTCATCGCCGCCTGATGGACGTCGGCCAACTGGTTTTCTGCCGCAATACTAAAGGTCGTCGGGCAATGGCCGCTTGCGGGCAACTCGGCGCCGGTTCGAAACAGCGATGAGTCTTGCGAGGGTCGAAGAAACGCTGCGCGCGTCGGCTAGCGGTCATCGCCCAATAGTATGAGCCCTTCCATTCGCAAGATGACCGACTCCCTTACGGTCGCGGCTGTATCCTCTACGCCAACTGGCAGAAGCTCACAATCACCAAGGTCAAAGCGGACATCGACAAGCTGTCGACGTCTCCCTCGGGAAAGCCCGATCGAATTCGGGTGATCTGTGGGCACAACATTTCGGCCGAGCTTCGTGACAAGACCAAGGAATACGCCGAGAAGAAAGGTATCTACTTCTGCGAGACTTGGTCAGGACAGGAGTTCGAGGAGTACGTGCGTTTTTCAGCGGAATCGCTGCTGAGGCGATTCGTGGACGGCGAAGTATTCCCTGACGATCCAACGGAGATCATCACGTTCGCTACGAGCGATGCGAACGCGACGCAGAGTCGCCATGAGTACTTGAAAGGCACATTGGAACTCCTGTGGCGCGCACGGCAATTCGCAGGGCAAGGTGGCGAGGATGGTTTGTGGAAACATGCCGTGGACTTTGACGATCTGATATCGAAAGGGGCCACTCGCACGGATCTGCGTTGGCTGCTCGAACAGCGCTACATCGAGAGCTCGCAATTCTGGACGAGGCTAGGCATGGATGGACGGGGATTCCGGCGAGTGGGGAATGCCGTATTGCAGAACGACATGTGCTTTATCCTCACCGACAAAGGGGCCGATTGGGCGCAAAAAACCTTCGGCTTAGAACCCGAATGCCATGCTCATCCCGAGGGGTAAGACGGGTGCCCTGCCTTCACAAGCACAGCCCGGGTAGGCATATCTTCTCGACATCGAGCATGCTTACCCGCGACTTCGTCGCGTGAAAACATGCCACCCAACCCGTACAATCAAAGAAGTCGTAACTAAAAAGGGAGGATCAAGCGATGGCCAAAACGATACGGATTTGCCCCGAATGCGGTTACGCGAACCCGCCACAGGAGTTCAACTGCGGCCAATGCGACGTCCTGCTTGTCTGTACGCCAACGCGGGTCTCGGACGCCGGGGGACCGGGCGGGCCGGAGCCCGATGGCTGCGGCAAGACCCCGCAAGCGAGCACGGAGGCCCTACTCAAACGCGTCGTCACCGAAGCCGGCTTCGAGTACAAGGCGACGAAAAAGGGCTATTGCGTCAAAGTGCCGATCGGCGACAAACGCGAACAGAAGGTGCACATCCTGTTCAACGGCCACGACGATGAGGGCCAGGACATCGTCAGTTATGTTTCGATCTGCGCGCCGGTGCCGACCCCGTCGGACGACCGCCGAGCGATGACCCTCCTCCGCTTCAACAGCAAACTGACCTACGCGGCCTTCGCCGTGATGTCGATCGGCGGCGAAGATCACTTCGTAGTCACCGCCAACCAACTGGCATCCACGGCAGACCCCGATGAGGTCCGCAAGCAGTTGTTCGAGGTGGCCAAGCGCGCTGACGCAGTCGAGGAACGCCTGAGCGAGGGGAAGGACACGTACTAAGACGACGACTGGCCCCCTCTCAGCAGCGACAAAGGATCGCATTGCGAGACCTGGGCGTTTGAAGCCCCTCATATCATGTTCCTCAATCGTGATCTCGCTGAGGACGACCCATAACCCCATTCTTGTTCGCCAAGAGAACTCGATAGGCTGCCGGCAGAAGGCGAAGAAGGCCGGTTGAGTGGTGGGCCTATCGAAGGCGGAGCCCTACAATGCCGATCTTGCGCGACGGCGTCGTCGGGCAAAGGCCAGGGGCGTGTTTGCTGAGTGGAGAAGATCAAAGATGAACAACGTGCGTTGGTGTTTGGCCATGTCCGTCGTCTTGGCCGTGTTGGCGGTGGCGTCTGCGGCAAGCATGGGGGCCGAAGTGGAATCCGGTGATGGGCTGCACACCTTGACCACGAGTATCGAATCGGTGACCGATGTTCAGAAGTACAACCGGGCGATCCACGTGATGGCCATGCTGTTGGTCGGTTTCGGATTTCTTATGGTCTTCGTGAAGCGGTACGGGCGATCGGCAGTAACCGCCACGTATCTGCTCGTCAGCGCCGCTCTGCCGTTGTACTTACTCAAAGACCGTTGGGGCGTGCTCGGCGAGCCCAGCTCGGTGATCGACGGGCTCATTCTGGCGGAGTTTGCGGCCGCGAGTCTTTTGATTTGTGCCGGAGCGGTTCTGGGTCGGCTGAAGATGTTCCAGTACATTGTTCTGGCTGTTCTCTTCATTCCCTGCTACGCGTTCAACGAATGGATGCTGCTTGACGGCGGGCTGGGTTTGATCGCACGCGAGAGTTTCGTCGATACCGGCGGGTCCATCGCCATCCACGCTTTTGGCGCCTTGTTCGGGCTGGGTCTTTTGGTGACCATGACCACCAAAGCAGAGTTCGACAAGCCCGTCGAAACTGACGCCACCAGCGACCGATTCTCCCTGCTGGGCAGCATGGTCCTGTGGTTGTTCTGGCCGAGCTTCTGTGCGGCCCTGGTCGCTCCCGAACTGGTTCCGCTCACCGCGGTCAACGTTGTCCTGGCACTCTGCGGGGCCACCCTCGTGACTTACTTCTGCTCCGTCGGGCTAAGGGGCAAGATTTGCGCGGCGGACATCGCCAACGCCGCTCTGGCCGGCGGAGTCGCAATCGGATCCACCTGCGATCATGCCACCAGCGCGTCGGCCTTTCTCATCGGGGCGCTGGCCGGGGGTCTTTCCACTTTCGGTTTTGCGGTGATTCAGTCGAAGCTGCAGCGCATCGTGAAAGGCATCGACACCTGCGGCGTCATGTACTTGCACGGCCTGCCCGGCCTGTTGGGCGGTCTGGCGGCCTTGTTCATCGTCGGAAACATTGCCAAGGGATCTCAGCTTTTCGGGATCGGCATTACGATTGTCGTGGCTTTGGTTGCCGGTCTCATCGCGGGCAAGATTTTGTCAGTCTTCGGCCGACGAACGGAACCCTACGTCGACTCCGAAGAGTTTGACGAAGAAGATTAGAGCATTTTAGGCATGAGATGGCATCTTCCGCAGCGGAGATCAGAGCCGCGCGCGTCAGCAAGCGGTCAGCGTTCGACCTTGTGGGGGGTCGAACAAACGGGTGATCCCCGTCGGCCCCCCGTGGCCGACGGGAATAACCGGTAGGCTCCCCCGATGTGTCCCATGCCTCCCAATTTTTCTCCCCAGATTCGCACCAGGAGACCAAATCCATCGTACAATATAGTTAGTCACGGAAGGGGAAAGCACACTCAAGGCCGACTCCGGCCGGGAGCGGGATCGCTTACATAAGAGGCGGTGCCATGAACCGTGACATGAAAACCTGCGAGACGAGAGTGTTGGAGGACCAACTCCTCAAGGCCCGCTCCGCCGCCCCCAGGCCACTCGATACCTCCCTATTACTCGAACGGACACGCAAACGCACGCGCGAAGGACCCGCACCCCACTTTGCCAAATGCCTCGGCTGCGGCTATTCCGTTCGTGGCCTGTACAACAACACAGGCGACACCCGCTACCACGGACAATGCCCTGAATGCGGACGATGGTTCGATCCCAACGATCGCTCCACATTCGGCTCGAAGTACGCGCGGCGCAGGTCCCGCAAGCGAAAGGGGCTTCTATGGGTCGGCCTCATTGCAGTTCTCTTCTTGTCATTCGTGCGGTTGCTGTTCATTTGAACTGAGTGGACAAGCGGACCAAGCGTCCCGAGGGTTCGGCCAAACGCGCTGATACTTTCGCTGCCGCCGCTCGCGAAAATCAGAGCTTCTCAGGGATGTGGTACTTCTTCTTCGCTTCCGGCGTAAATTCCCAAAGCACATTCACAATCACCCAATGGTCATCCGTTTTGACCATGTGCATATAGTCAACCCAGTCGTGCATCATCATCTTCACACTGGCGGCATTTCCGCTCACATCCAGGATCGTGACATCGGTTCGGCGTTGATCGGCAGGCGTTTTAGCGCCGTAGCCCTTCCGCGTCGCCTGCACCAGCCCCATCGCGCTGATGTGATCGACCTTGCCCTTACCGCTTCGCGGATCAGGCATCAAGGCCCGCTTTGCCAGATCGGGGTGCAAAGCGCGTTCCATCCGCTCCCCGTCGCCCTCATACCATCCTTGCCCGTAGTCCAACGCCGTCCTCTTAATCGCCTCTTCATCAGACGTTCCCCCATCAGGGCCCGCCGACAGAATCGCAACAAGCGGAAGAACCAATACCAACATCGCTTTTGTCATCAAAGTGTCTCCTTTGCAATGCAGCCCAAGACGCCACGGGGAATCCGTGAACTCCGTGCGTCCATCAGGGACAACGCGTTGGCTTCTCCTTTTTCACGGTGAAGGGTGCAGGGGTGGATGGGGCAGGCAGAGCCGCGACTGTCAGGGGGCGGTCAGCGCCCATGTGTGAGGGCCCGCTCGGTGAACAGTGACCGCGTGCTGACGCGTGCGGCTCTGATCAAGACGGTGCGCAGCCCCACTCTCGGAGTCGCCTCCTCACACAGACTCTCAGAGTTCCGCCCAGGAAGAAAGAGGGGGAGGACAGAACGCAAGCCTGACTCCCTCTTCCACAGCCTACTCGCCGACCAGCAGCCCGACGTATAGCTGGATGTCATCCCCGTCTGGTGTGTCGGAACCATCGACGTCCGCGATGGCACGATGATCGGGGTTCGTGTCCGCGTCAATCAGAACATCGATGAAGACAGCCAGATCGTCCAAGTCCACATCGCCATCGCCGTCGAAGTCGCCCGGTTGGGAGGAGGAACAGGCAAGATCGTACACCTTGACCGCATCGATCGCTACTTCGGTCTTCGAGTTATTGGGATTGTCCGTAACACTGAAGCGAGCCTTGATCTGCGAAGTGAGATCGACATAGTCGGCCACGTGAAACTCCATCTCGATCCACTCAGGCGATACATCTTCGACAGACGCCACACTCTCAAGCAGCACCCAGCTCGCCCCGTCATCATCTGAAATTTCCACGTCCAACCGATCGATATCGTGGTCGTCATTGGCGAACCATCGGGCATACCGCAGGAGCGGATCACTCACGCCGGTGACATCGATGGTCGGTGAGAGAAGGCGCGTCGGTCCGCCATCCACATCCGAATCCCCCGCCGCGTTGCCGGTAAGATAACACTGTCCGGAGCCGTCGAAGTCGACCGTGGGATCGCCGCGTTCGCCGTCACCAACAGGGACGCCACGTTCCCAAGCACCGCTCGTGAGCGATGTATTCTCGACAGTCCAGCCCTGATCGGTCTCGAAGTCATCCTCCAGGATCGTGGTCAGCGTCGCCACCACGGCAGAATAAACGTCAGTCGGAGCGGTCGGCGGATCAGTCACGGCACTTCCACCGTCTCCGTCTGCGCTAAAGTAGAACTGCGGCGCATCATCGCACCCGGCAGCCGGAAGCAGCGCCTCGTAAAGTTCACCGCCGAGCGGAGTCAGGAGGCTGGTTGAATAAGTACCAGCATCAAATCGATAGTGAAGCGTCTCGCTGCCCTCTGTGACAGTCTCGCTGCCGGCTTCGATTTGCACAGCGATGACCGTGGGCTCGCCGGGGTCAACGCGCCAAGGGGCCCCGTTCGGCAGCATGATGGTCAGTGGCTCGGAACTAAAAGCCCCCATCGCATCAACCACACCATAGCCATAAACGTACAGCGGGTCGTAGGTCTCGTGACTCACATAGTAGTCCGCTGTCTCGAACAGGTGTTCCCGCATCGCATCCACGCTCCACCACGGCTTGGCCTGCAACAAACAGGCAACCGTGCAGGCAACCACGGGCGTGGACAAAGAGGTGCCATCGGCGGTGGTGTAAGTCGTGTCGTTTGAGGGCGAAACGGTGTGCGTGCTGACACCACGTGCCAGGACTTCCGGTTTGACCCGGCCATCAGCCGTCGGTCCATCCGAACTGAAATAAGCAATCGATCCGCCGCTATCCACCGCCCCACAAGTAATAACCTGGAAAGCGTCGGCCGGGGCGATCAAACTCGACGTGGCGGGATTGGAATCATGGTACTCGTTGCCGGCCGCGTTGCAGAGATGCAGCCCGTTCGACGTGGCGATGTTGACGGCGATGGTCGTCACGGCCGTCAAACCGTCGAGGTCCGCCTGGGTGTACCAATCAATGTAGCCCAGTGACGACGTCACCATGTCCGCGCCGTTCGCTTCAATAAACTCAAGCCCGGCAACGTAATTATCCTCTTCGGCCGGGTATTCATCCGTCGTGTCTTCCGTCTTGGCCAAGACGAACGAAGCGTCGTATGCGCCGCCGACCAGTTCGCCGGGCATGTAGCCGCCGAGGACGCCGAGGATCATCGTGCCGTGATTGGCTTGGTCGTAAGCGTCACCAAGTTCAATGTCCGTGTTACCGTCATTGTTCACAAAGTCGTACTCGGCAATGACCGTCAACGGGTGCGAAGGATGATTGAAAGCCTCATGGCTGCGGTGAAAACCTGTGTCCAGAATGCCAACGATGACGCCCTCGCCGGTGAAACCCGCGTCGTGAAGAGCAATCAGGTTCACCTGGTTGAGCTGGGCTGTGGCAACACCGTAGTCGATGCTCCGTGGGGATGCCCCCTGCTGATCCTGGCCGGAAAAGGGCCCGTCGCCTATCTCACGCTGGTTCAGGATCTCGGGCCGTCGGGCACGGGCAACCGGTTGCAACTTCGTCACAAACGGAAAAGCGGCCACTTGCTCAAGCTGGTCCCCAGTGGCCTCCACGCTGATCGCATTGATCCACCGGCTGGTCACGCGGAGACGCGCGCCGGTCTCTGTCACAGCATCGATATAAGCCTGAACCACCGGCAAGTCGTGTTCGTCAAACAGAGAATGACGGCCGTGCGCGGCTCGACCGCGCAGTATGCGCCGTTGAATAGCGCGCGGGTTGTAAGTCGTCGCCACCCGATCAAGGGCGGCTTGGAACTCGGACCCAGGCGCAATTCCCTTGTCCGCAAAGAACACCCAGGCCCGCACAGGCACAGTCGCCTCATCCAACAGAGACAGCAAGGCGGGGTGGAGTTTGTCGAAGGAGCCCGCAGTGGTATTCCCCTGAGATGGATTGACATCGGCCCGCACGACTGCCATGGCGATGAGGACGCATCCCACAAAGAAAGACAATCCGAACTTGGTAAACTGACGGCACTTGGACATAGTGAATTTCCCTTTTCCCCCTCCCGAGAGCAAACAAGCTCAACCTGATCGAGCTTTGGATAGCAAATGAAACACAAGGCCAAGCCCATGGATCGCAATCCATGGGTACCCGATGAAGGTCTCAAATTTTTCTTTAGAGCTTTTAAGCGTTAAGAGTGCGTGCTCCGCTGTAGCGTCGGCCCCCCGTGGCCGACGGGGATCACCAGTTTGTTCGCCCCTCACAAGGTCGAACACTGACCGCTTGCTAACGCGCGCGGCCCTGATCACCGCCGAAGAGGATTCTATCTCATACCTAAAATGCTCTAACCATGTAAACCTCATTACAATGCTGTGTTCCCTCTGACGATAGACAACATTGTACTGATTCAGACGGGTGGAATCACGCCCGGGAACCCGGTGCCACAGCGTCGCCCCCCACTCCTACTCGCACTGCCCACGTCCATACCCGTCGGTGTCTTCGCTAACATACACCGCAATATACCGGTCCACGCCGTTGACAACGCCGTCGCAATTCACGTCCGCCGCGTAAAACGAATCCGAATCCGGCGCGGCAGCCTCCGCCACGGCCTGAATAAACGAATGGTCCGATGCGTCAGTGCAGCCATCGCCATCCGCATCCGCCAACACACGGACATTCACCGCGAGTGTCATCTCACCTTGGTTGCCGTGATCGTCGCCCGTCACCGTACAACGAACGACGTAGGCCTGCCCGCTCGGTGAATACGCAGGTCGCTTCGGCGCGGCATATGTCACTTCTGAAGTATCACCGCCGGAGACGAGCACGAACTCCGCACCGGGAAGATCAGGTGGTGGCTCGATCGACCAAGTATAGCTGTACGAACCATTCCTCTGCGGGTCATCCGTCACCGACGCATTGAACGTCAACCGCGAACTCGTGCTCCCCGCGAGGTTTTCGTACATCCAGGGTTGATCGGAAAGGATATCCACCGTCATATCCATGGGCGGGCTGGCCGTCGCTTGTTCCACAAACACAGGCCCAGGATCGTCAACCGGGAACCAGTCCGTCTCGTCGCCGAACAGGTTCCGCCCCTTCACGCGAAAACGATACGTCGTGTCTGGTGTCAGCCCAGTGGCACTAATGGATTGCGAGGTGTATTGCACCCACGTATTCGCGTCGGCACCGCCGACCGGAGTACCGTCTATGGTCGTCACTTCAAAGAACAAACCGGAATCATACAACGTGAGATTGGTGAACAGGCCGCCCGCATCTTCAACGTGCGCGGTGAAAACCTCGATGCTCGTCTCGGTCACTGCGCCGAAAGTCACCTCTCCAGGCATCTCGATCTCGGTGCCGCAGATAATCGGTAGCTCGAAGCTCGTCTCATTCTGCTGGGGTGAACTGTCTCTGGCGGCGACGTAGTATTGATAATAGTGATTCTTCCCAAGCCCGCTGTCGATGAAGACCGGGTCGGCATCCCATGAGCGGTCGTTCGCGCCGAGGAAACCCAAAAAAGCATATTCAACAGGCGGATTCTCCGCTTCCACCGCGGAGCCGACCATCCGAATCTCCGTGGAACTGATCGGATGCGGTTCCTCAGCCCACGCCAGGTCCGTGGGCGGCGAAACATCCTGACACTCATCCGGAACCCCGTTTTCGTCGGTATCCTGGCTGGTGCCGTCGTCAATGTCACAACTATCCGCCGCGCCGTTGAAGTTGCAGTCCGGCTCGCATTCGTCCGGAATCCCGTTGGCGGTACAATCCTGACTGACACCGTCCGCGATGTCGCATTCGTCCGGAACGCCAGTCCCGTTACAGTCGTTGCTGGTGCCGTGGAATATATCGTCCTCGTCCGGCCGACCATTCCCGTTGCAGTCGTCGAGGAAAAACGCGATCAAACCCTGAATGTCTAGGCCGTCGAGATGACCGTCCCCGTTCAAATCGCCCCGTCCAATATCGCAGTAAGGAAAGGATTCAGGATAAGTCTCGGGGGTAACGATTGCCTGCACGAACGGGGCGATGTCCGCGGCATCAACCCGATGGTCACAGTTCATGTCACCGACCAACATCGTCGCGTCATCGACATAGTCGATCACCGTCCGTATCGTGATCTCGGTCGCGGCAACTGCGTCTTCGATGCCAAGATTGGCCCCCACGTGAATGTGCCCGGCGGCAACGTTCCAAGTCGTACCCAACGGCAGGGAGTAGAGACCGTGGTACCACGTCCCGTGGTAGGCGATGAACTCCGAACAGAAACCTCCGCCCGCGCCGGTTTGATCGATAAAGGGAGAGATATCCAAACCCTCGGCGTCCACGGCGCTCACAATGGCCTCCATCGGCAGGCTGGAGTAGCGAATGTTGTCTACCGGAACGCTGTCATCAGGAGGCGCCGGTGTCGGCTGGAACGGGGCCTGGTAATCGTCGATCCACGTCAGAAGATTCCGCTGAATACGTTCGACCTCCCAAGACGAGTCGAAACTACCGCGAGAAAAAGTGACGATCGCCACAGGTTCGAGCAGTTCGACAAGCGGCCACCAATCCCCCGATGTGTCCTGGTAATCGACCTCAAAATCCCCTTCCCCCTTCCCCACACCATCCGGAAACTCCGGGAAGAAGGCATAAATGTTGTATCCCCTGCCTTCCCAATTCTCGCCAACCCAGCCGCCGGGATTCTGCTCGAGATTCGGGCTGAACTGACGAAGCATCTCGTTCGTGGGAGGCCAATAGCCGGTGAGCATGATCTTGGGACGGCCGTCGCGGAGACCTTCCAGCCGAACAGCCGGTGGCCGCATGTCCTCAAGATGGAGTCGCTTTGCATACTCCGGCAACGCGCCACCCTCCGGCTCTCGCCGTTCTTGGGCGACCACCCCGGTTGGATACCAACCCCAGAAAGCGACGACCGCGCAGAGAGATACCCATCTCGCTACTGGCCTATGGAATTGCATCTTCACACCTTCCCCTCACGCCGGAAAACCTCGCCTCGCCAATCTCCAATGAGAATCGGCGACTCGGCCAAAACCTCCTGTTCGGACAAACCGCCACTGGCGCCAATGTTCGCATTCGCGTATGCGGAACACCGACGCCAAACGTTTCGCCAGTCTCTCTATTGTACACTTTCTGACAAGCGAAGCGGAAAGAACCGGTGTGGCGAGAATCCCCAAACCTCACTCGGCCGACAAGGGCGTCCGCGCTACAGGGCGTGCACAATGCTCAAGAAAGTGCCGGTACCCAAAAAAGGCGTAAAAAAACACAAGGCCGAGTTGGCGTTCCGGTAAACGTCAGCACGGCCTTGCATTGCAAGAGTGTGGGCGGTGATTAACCGCCATTATCGAGCAGACACCGCTGGAGAAACTCTGACTCGAGTTCCAGATCTCCGGCAGCGTCTTCCTGAACGCGACTCAGGAATGCCTGAATATCCCGACCATCGACCCGCCCATCGCCGTTGTAATCACAATCCACCGTCTCAGCCGTCGTTGGCGACTGATCAGGTGCTTCGGCGAGCACTTCCGGATGCACGGGCAGAGCGGTGGTATGGATGGCTCCAGCCAAATCCTCAACCGCAGGCGTTTCAAACAGGCTCGGACCAACAAACAGCACCGCCACCGCTGCAGCAGCGGCCAACGGTACAGCCACACGCACCCAAGCGAGCCGCCGGCGGGCAACCGAAATCACCTTCGCCTGCTCAACCTGCCATGGATACGGCGTGGGATCCGCCGAAAACGCCCCATCGCGCCGGGCCTTGCCCAGCGTTTCAAGCAGCGTGTTCATTGGGTCAGTTTGCGGGGTCATACCTGCTCCTCTGTAGGTTATTGATCGGAGCGACCCTCTTGCGCGGGAAAATATTGTAAAAAATCGATTCCTTTGCATTTCAGGCATTTTCGGAGCTTCTGAATGGCCGCTGGAAGGCGATTGTCCCGGAGGGTGGACTCCGCGACACCCAATTCCTTCGCCATCGCCCGGAGCGGCATCTCCTGGAAAAACCGGAGCCGGACCATCTGCCCCTCGTCATCTGAAAGCTGCGAGACGCAATCGCTCAAATTCTCAAGAACCTCCGCCTCGCCGGCCACAGTTTCCGGACGCATCTCCCCGGACTCGGCTTGATCGGCGATGCCATCCCCAGACGAACCCTCCCGGGCCGCCGCCCCCGCCGACTTTCGGCACTGTTCGCGATAGACGTTTTGGACGATCCCCGCCAGCCAGGCCGCAAATGATGTGGAAGCCCGGTATTTCTCTCTCTGCTTGAAGGCCCGACACCAGGCTTCGTTCACAAGATCGTCGATCCAGTCCGGCCGGTGGGACAGACGCCACGCCATCAGCCGCACACGCTGATGATATCGGTCGTACAACCACTCGAAGGCGGAAGTGTCACCGCGACTCACGGCCTCCAGGATTTCCGCTTCGGAGCGATCTGCCATGATGCCTTAACTCTCGAACCTTCAAGGGGCTTGGACCGCCCCACGCAAGCTTCACCTCGGATATCGGCTGTTTCAGGCCGGTCGGCTCGCTTCGTTCGTGGGCTCGATAGTGTCAGTGCGAGCAGAAGGCTAAGCACAAGATCGTAGCAGAAATGAAGCCCAAATGCGCGGAGGAAGGCATCCCCCACCCAAGACAACACCATCTCCCGGCACCGATATCGTTCACGAATTTCGTTTCATGAAAGGGTGCCACTGGCAGCCTGCTGCCAGTGCCGACACTGGCGGATAAGCTGTGCGTGACGACCAAAGTGAACCACAACCCAACACGCCCAAACCCCTGGACGGAAAGGGTGGGATGTTGTGTAATGCAATCCGGTCATCTCACAACGATGGGGAGGTGCAATGACCCAAACCGCTTACTACTGGGATCCGATCAGCCTCAAACATGATACCGGCGTTCACATCGAGTGCGTGGCGCGTGCGGAATGCCTGCGTCCTGACGCGATTCGCGAGATTGTCCCGGACCTCGATGTCCGAGAAATCGTCGAACACGACGCACCAGAGTGGATACGTCGCCTGCACAAGCCATCCTACTGGGAGTGGGTTGAGTCGTCCTTCCGGAACGGTCGGACAATCCTGGACCACGGCGATACGGTCATCTCAGCCGCGAGCTACAACGCAGCCCTGGCATCTGTAAACGCGCTCCTCACGGCCGGCGATGCCGTCATGAAAGGGGAAGCGAGTAATGCCTTCTCAGCCATGCGCCCGCCAGGCCACCATGCGATGCCCAATACCGCGATGGGTTTCTGTATCTTCGGCAATATCGCGATCCTCGCCGTCTATCTACAGACGCAATACAAACTCGAACGCGTCGCCATCGTGGATTGGGATGTTCACCACGGCAACGGAACTCAACACTTCTTCTACCGCGAGCCGAATGTCTTCTTCGCCTCGATGCACCAGCATCCCCTCTGGCCCGGAACAGGTCGTGCGGACGAACGCGGTGAAAGCCCCGGCGAGAATACGACGCTGAACATCCCCATCGCCCCCGACACGCCGCAGGAGGAATACCTCACCTTATTTGAGAGCCAGGTCCTCACCGCTGTCGATGAGTTCCGGCCGGACATCATCCTCATCTCGGCGGGATTCGACTCTCATACGGCCGATCCCATCGCGGATCTTCATTTAACGGCCTCCGGCTTCATCCAGATGACCCGTCAGCTCAAAGATGTGGCATCTCGACATTGCGAAGGACGGATCATCAGTTGCCTGGAAGGCGGATACGACCTCAACGCGCTCCAGCAATCCGTGGCGGCCCACGTGATCGCCCTTTCGAAATAACCTAGCGCGGACAGACCACCGACAAGGCGGTTCCGCCCCGGTCTTCATGACGATGTTGGCCATGTTTGCGAGTTAGCGATGTCAGAGAAAAACTGGCCCCGGAGGATTCGAACCTCCACAAACAGATCCAGAGTCTGTCGTGCTACCGTTACACTAGGGGCCA
>CAZTAR010000065.1:0-14843 GCA_964611695.1 uncultured Planctomycetaceae bacterium
CCACTGCTCTTGAGCAGTGGGTTTGAACAACGACCACTGCTCAAGAGCAGTGGCACGGCCGGTGATGATCCCTCGATCCCTTGGCCCCTCGGTTCCTCCATCGAAGTTTCATTGGGTCCCCTGTGCGAACCGGATAATGAAGAGAATACCGGAAATCGGATGGGGCCGCACTGCAAAGGGCCCCGGAGGGGTCGGCGCGAGTAGCCACGGGCGTAGCCCGTGGGAATGGGCCGGCCACACAGATACCGCCCCGGAGGGGCGGACGCGACGCATTGCATGGGTTCGTTCAACTTCCTCGTCCGCCCCTTCGGGGCGGCGGGGTGGCATGGGTAAGCTTTGCTTACCCGTGTGACATCCCGTGCATGTTCACGGGAAAACAAGTTTGCCCATGCCACCCGACAGATTCCCTGACCCCTCGATCTCTTGGCCCCTCGGTTCCTCCCTTGAAGGTTCATTGGGTCTGTTGCAGCGTCGGCCGTGGCTAACCGTTGGTCATCGACGGCCGACACGGGGGTCGGCCGCTACGCTCTTTTGAAAGCTGCTCTAGTATGAGTCGATCTCGACTCGGCCGTTGTGGGTGCTGACATCGATCGTGGGGCCGCCGTTGTTCAGGGTGGCAGTCAGGCCGTGCCATGAACTCCATGAGACGTCGCTGACGTCGTCCCAGTCGCCGTTCTCGAATTCGATGGGGCCGCTGTCGGTCTGCGCGGAGAGTTCGGCGTCGAGATCGCTCGGGAGGTCAAGCTCAACCCTGCCGTTGTGCGTCTGGCCGATGACGTGTTCTCCGGCCGCCAGGGTGCGGAGCTCGATATCGAGTTTGCCGTTGTGCGTCTCGGCATCCAGGGAGCCGCGATGCCCTTCGACTTTGATGCTGCCGTCGTATGTTTCGAGTGAGAGGGCGGCGGTGGTGTCGATGGTGTGAATCCTCCCGTTGTGGCTTGTCAGAACGGCGGCGGCGTCCAGGTCAACGGTCCGGATGGCGCCGTTGTAGTTCGTCACTTCGACTTGATGTGTGGGAGGAATCGTGATTCGGAGGTTGACGACGGCGACGCGGCGACTATTGACGATGCCGGTGATGTTCAACTCGTCGTCAACCAGTTCGAAACTGAAGTCCGTGTCCACACCGGTCGCCTCGGCGGGCTTCGGCGCGTCGATGGTGATCTGGTCCGCCGTCTCGGTGATCGTCACGATGATTTTGGTGAGGAGTTCGTCTGCCTCGGTCTGGTCCTCGGCGACGGCGATCCGTGTAATCACGGCGGTCATCTGCGTCGCGCCGGGATCGATGGTGACCCTTGTGCTGCCGACTTCATTGTTGACCACGAGCTTCGCGCCGCCCGGCATGGCGGCGGTTTGGGTGGCGACGGCTTCGGCCGTTTGGGGTGTGACGAAGGTAAAGGAGAAGGTGAAACCGTCACACGCCCACAGAGAAGCGAGCAGGCAGCAGGCCGATAGACCGATGATCCGTTTGATGGAAAGACTGGACATTGATGGTATCTCCGCATTCGTCGTGTTCGCTGTCGACATTCCTTGAAAGCGAACTCTTGCCAGGCGAGGAACAGGCATCGGCCGGGTGCAGGCAGCGCGTGTATCCCGGTTGCCTCATGCGAACCAGCGTAAGCAGGGCGGCGATCCGATGCAAGCGGGAACCGAGGAGCCGCGGCCGTTCCGGGAACAGTTTGTTTGCTTTGGCAGCGGCACAGATAACACCTTGGCGTGGCATTGCCTATGGAGCACCCCGAAAAAGAGCGAAGGTCTGCCGCCGTAAAGCGAACAGACCCTCGCGAACAATCAGCGTGCCGGTGCAGAGGCTTGGCTACATCTTGTCGATGAGTTCCTCCGTCTGGGTGAGCAAATCTTCAAAGATCTTCATGCCGTCCTCGATCGGCGCCGGCGTGGTCATATCAACGCGGGCCATTTTAAGGAGTTCGATCGGGTACTTGCTCGATCCGCCCTTGAGGAATGAGAGGTACGCCTCGACCGCGCCGTCTTCTCCCGCCATGATCCGCTTGGCGATGTTCGAGGCGGCACAGTAGCTTGTGGCGTACTTGTACACGTAGAAGTTGTAGTAGAAGTGTGGAATTCGGATCCAGTACATGTCGACCAAGTCGTCCTGCACGTAGTCGGGTCCGTAGTAGGCGGTCATGATCTTGCGGTACTCCGCGCCCATGCTGTCGGCGGTCAGCGGT
Source organism: uncultured Planctomycetaceae bacterium (assembly GCA_964611695.1). GTDB lineage: Bacteria > Planctomycetota > Phycisphaerae > UBA1845 > UTPLA1 > CAZTAR01. The sequence goes on from CAZTAR010000065.1 coordinate 2,187, forward strand.
TCGCCGGCTTCGGCCATCTCGTGAATCCGCTGCTCGAATTCGCTGAACATCGTCTGGCGGAAGATCGTCCCTCGGATGCCTTCGAGGAATTCGACCAGCAGGTTGAGCTTGGCCTTCGGATCCTCGGTGTTATCGAGGATGTAGTGTTGCAGGAGGATCTCGTTGCAGGTTGAGGCGACCTCGGCGCAGAAGATGTCATAATCGCCGTAGACATACGGCTGGTTGCCGTGCGAGAAGAAGGAGTGCATCGAGTGCCCCATCTCGTGGGCAGTCGTGGACATGTCTTCATAGCCGCCGTGGAAATTGAGAAGGATGTACGGCTGGGTCAGATAAGTTCCGCTGGAATAGGCGCCGCTTCTCTTGCCCTTGGTCGGGTAGACATCCACCCATCTGGAGTCGAAGCCCTTCTTCATCTGGGTGAGGTATTCGTCACCCAGCGGCGCGAGTGCCGCGGTGATCTTGTCAACGGACGCCTCGTAGGAGATTTCATAATTTTGGCCGGTGATCAACGGGGCGAACAGGTCGTAGGCATGCACGCCGTCGTCGAGCTTGAGGACCTTTTTCCGGAGTTTCTGGTAGCGATGCAACAGCGGGAGATGCTTGTTGACGGTCTGCACCAGGATGTTGTACACCTCGACGGGGATGTTGCTGCCGTCCAGGGCCGCCTCAAGACAACTATCGTAGTTGCGCGCCTTGACGGAAAAGAGGTGGCTCTGGACGGCGCCGTTGAGCAAGGCGGCCGCCGTGTTTCGATACTTGGCATACTCGCCGACAATTGCTTCGTAGGCATCCTTGCGGACCCGACGATCGGTCGATCGCATGAACAGATAGAATGCGGAGTCGTCCAACTCGACCATGTTCCCCTGCTCGTCCTTGATCTTAGGGAACTTGATGTCGGCATTCGTGAGCAGGTTGTACACGGTGCCCGGGGTGGACCGGACTTCACCGGCGAGGGCGAGCAACTCTTCCTCGCGTGCCGAGAGGATGTGCTTCCGTTGTCGGAAGATATCGTCGAAGTACTGACGATAGACGGCCAGTGAATCGTTCTTTTTCATCCACTCATCGAGCTTCGCCTTTGGAATCGTGGTCAACTCCGGAACCAACCAAGAAGTGATCGCCGAGTAGTTGACGAAGAGTCGGCGCACGCGAGCCTTGAGGCCTTGGTACTCGTTGACGCGGGTGTCCTGATCCGAGAGGAGGGAGGAATACACATACACCTTTTCGAGTCGTGGCTCCAAGGCGTCACGGAACATCAGGACTTTGAGTAACTCGTCCGGCCCCTTGGTGAGGGTGCCCTCGAACTTGGACATCTCTTCCACGAGCGCCTCGCAAATTTTAAACTCCTTTTCCCAGGCAGCGTCGTCAGCGTAGATATTCTCCGTCGCCCAGAGATACTTGGATTCGATCTGGCTCCGCTCCCGAACTTCCTTCGTATCCTGAGCCGCCGTTGGCAATGCAGCTCCCAGGAATAACACAGTCATGAGGATGCTCCTCCAGTTGCCGGTCATTTTCGTAATGTACATTGATGTTCCCTCGTGTGGCCTCGATTCTCCGAAATCGCGCGACAGGGCGCGCACCGATTCTACGCTCGGCAGCCCGCCGCTTGCCGGAGGTAGAGCCTAGCGATAGTGGTGACTTTGAGCAAGTGGACGCAGGAGAGGGTTACCGGCCGCGAGGTCCAAGACCCACGGAACGGCTCACAACGCCGAACATCGCCTTGGTGCCCTGTGGCGGACGGCTGTTGGGAGCATCTGTTCAATCGTTGACTTCGGTCAAAGTGGGCCGGCGCCACATCGCGAACGAATTCACGGCTGCTATTGTCGGTTTGCCTGCCAGTGGCCGAACAAGTGATCGCCGCAATGCCGTGTAAGTCGCCGCGGTGCCGAAACTCACCAGACCACCTTCGTTTCTGGCTAACGGAGGAGTTTCATGCAGTTTTGGATTGCCGGAATACCAACATTGTCAGCAAGCATTGAGGTGGCACCCACCTCTCGTGAGGCGCCTCAGCCGCCGCTCGATGCGTCGGGAGTACAGCCGGCGACCACAAGGACCGCAAGCACTGAGAGTAGTAGGGGAATCTTCCGTAACATGTTTTTGCTCCATCAAACGCGTTTAGGCGGGATTGTAGCCGCTCTGAGTCCGGCAACAAGGCGTCCTGTCGGAATGTGGCCGATCCTCCGCCCTGGCGACGCAAACGAGCGAAGGTGCGGTGTGAAGCATTCGCGGTTAGAATCAGAGGGTTCCTTTGGGTGGAAGGCCCAAGGGACGAATCTCGATCTCGCCGCCGGAATCACGAGGCCAATCTCATGTACGATCCAGCGACTAACTTCAGCAGCCTGTTGGCAATGTTCTTCGATGTCCTGGGGACGAGCATCAGCGCCCTATTCCTGCCGATGGTGACGCTGATCATCACGCCGCTCTTCAGCATCCTTCAACTGTTTCAGTAAGCAGTGGGGCGGTGCGATCGTGTGGCAGGAATCTGTCCGAGATCAATGGCGGACAAGCCGGGAGATACACCGGGCTCAGCCCACGGATTGCATTCCGTGGGCTTCTGGGATTAGAACTCGCCGATCTCTTCGGGCGTCCCGGCTATCACACGCGGCGGGTTGTCCTCGTGGGTTGGGGCGGCGTCACCTTCTTGAATCTCCGGCTCATTTAATCGCGTGAGTGCCATGGCGACGGCACTCCGAACGGGCGCGCTGCCGTGGTCACGAAGGCCTTGGAGGGACTGGGCGGACTCGCTTGCACATGGGCCGATCTTCCCCAACGCCTGAACCGCCGCGAGAACCACCTGCTGACTCTCGTCGTCAAGGTGTGCGACCAGCGCTGGCACCGCCACGGCGGAGGATTCGCCGATTTGCCCCAGGGCGTCGGCGGCGCGTTTGCGGATGAAAGGATCGGGATGGTCGAGCGCAATGGCGAGGACAGGCACGGCGGCATGTGCCGGGGGGCCCAAGGCGCCGATGGCCTCGATCGCCGCGGCGGCGACGCGTCCATTCGAGCCAGTGGCTTGTTCCATGAGTAGGGGGATGGCAGACGTTCCCAACGGGCCGAGCCTGGCGATGGCGCGGCAGGTCGCGATTTTGGCCTCTTGTTCATGGAGCAGGCAGGAGGTCAGGGAGACAGCGGCGGCGGCGGGCGTCTTGCCGACGAGCGAGAGTGCGAACAGCGGCCACACGCGATCGCGGGGTGTCTCGGACGGTGCGGCCACACCGAGCGCGGTCTGGATGTCTTCCGAGGGATGGCCGAGGTGTCCAAGTGCCTCGGCAACCCGGTCTCGCAACTCTGTGTCCTGATCGTGCAGTAGGGCGGCCAACGCCTGAAGACTCCCACTGTCGTGCGCGCCGATCAATCCGATGGATGTCGCTGCCCGCCACCTGACTTCGGCATTGTCATCGTTGAGAGAACGCACCAGCGTTTTCACGGCCGGTCGCGCGGGAGGCCCGATGCGTCCCAGGGCGTCAGCGGCGAGTTGTCGAATGATCGGTTCGGTGTGTTGGAGAGCATCCGTCAATGCGGGAACAGCTTCGGCAGCGGCGGGACCCATTCGCCCGAGTGCCTGGGCTGCGCCGCTCGCCGGGTCTTCTATGAGTTTCGTCAATTCCGGCACGGCCTCGGCGGCCCTTGCGCCGATGCGGCCGAGCGCGACGACGGCTTCGGCTCGATTCCGATTGTCAGGACTATTGAGTTCGGCCATCCAGTTCGAGACGAGCGCGTCGGCGACAATGTCGCTTTGGGGCGCAATCTTGTGGAGTGCGTCCGTGATGCCCTTGCGGAGTTCGAGGTTGTCCGAGGCAAGCGCCTCAATGAGCGTGGGCACTGCCGCGATCGCGTCAGGACCGATGCGACCGAGAGCCCACGTGGCGTCCAGCCGCATATCCGACGTGGGTTCTCTCACGACCGCGGCAAGCGCGGGAACCGCATCACAGCCCATCGTGTGCAAGGCCTCTCGAATCGCCAGATACTCACGGGAGATCGCGTCGGCGTGTGCCATCTCACTGTCAGTGTCCACGTTGGGAAGTTGAATGAGCTTGACGCCGGTTTGCAGCTTCGGATCGTGCCGCGGTCCTTCGGGAACATCCCACTTGGCGCGGAGCGGAGAGGTGTCCTCGACAATCCCCGCCGAGCCGTCATCACGCAGTACGACGAAACGCCGCCTGAAGGGGTCTTGTCCGTCCTCCGGCTGCGCGAGTGTGTTCGCGTTGGCGATGTTCTCCGCGATGACATTGAGGCATGTCCTTAGAAAGGCGAGATAGTCGACCAGTGCAACGGCCGTCTCCGGGCTTCGCCGCACTTCGGCCCGGCCCGGCTCGACCCAAACATCGATACCTTTGATGCGGAGGAACTTGAGCAAGGTCGGTTCGAGATTGAGGTTCGACGCTTCCGACATGGCGATGCTCACCGTGGATGGGGGAGCGGGGCGAGTCCGGTTTGCTGGATGGCGGTAGGGCCGGGCAGGGGTTGCGTCGGCAAGGGCGGACTTGTTCGGGTTTATCTCTTCCAACATCGCCAGCACGATCTGCCTCGCGTCTTCCACCAGACAGAGTCGCGACCAGCCTTCGACCATGTTGACGTTGCTGCTCTCGACATGGCCTTGGACCAGCCGGCCGAAATCGCCCCTGTTTGCCTGCCCTTCGATCAGTGCGCCCGCTTCAGGACTTCGGGCGTAAAAGCCGGGTTGGAGCGTATCGAGGCGTTCGGGGTGTTCGAACCAGACGAGGCTGAGGGTGCCTCTATCGGAGAGGGCCGCACCCTCGTCGTTGCGTGCCTTGATACGCCCGTCCGTCGAGACGGCGACCTGTTTCGTGTCCGGCGGAATCACGATTTCTGGAACCAACCGCGCCTGGGGCAACGCGACGGAGACGAGAATGCCGTCCTGTCCAAGGGTGAAGCGACCATCGCGCGTGTAGATTCTGACGGGGGCTCTCTCTCCGGGGAACTCGAGGACGAAGAATCCGTTGCCGTCAATGGCGAAGTCCAATGCTCGGCGGGTATCGACCAATTCTCCTTGATCCAAAACGAGGTGTGTGTTGCCGGTATCTTCCACGACCTCGGCGGCGGTGCTCCGGGCGATGAGACGTTCCAGGCTTCCTCTTACTGCACGCTGTCCGACAACGTGTTGCGTCATGAGATTGTTTCGGAGGCGATCGATGGCTTCGTTGAGCGGCGTCATGGCGTCGCGCAACACGGTGCGCAAACCTCCGGGTTGTCGAGACTCAACAAGCAAATAGGCGCCCTGACTGCGCACGTCGAGACCGCAGTGTGACAGGACGGCCATCGGCCATTGCTGTGATCCGATCACGACGGTGTCCAGCTTGAGTAATGGCCGGTCGTCCGAGGTGGTGACACGGGTAACGGCCAGCCGTGCGAGGGAAGGGTCGACGCGTTTCGAGTCTGTCAGCGCACGCCGAGCCCAATCGGCAGGCACGCGACAGACACCGGTGAGTTCGTAAGCGCCCGAGGCGGAACAGACGACCGGTGTGTCCACAGTGGACTTCAGGGGGGCGTCATTGGGGGCCTTGCAGGTGAGCATGACGCAGCAACCCGCAGCGAGAATCATGAGCCGATGACGAGACATGAGCGGTCCTCCCAAAGACCTCCGCGGTGTTCTCCGCGGCATGGGCGATCTCCCGAGAACGCGAAGAGAAAGCCTGGACGCACGTTGACGGTGAGCCCTTTTGTGTTGACCACAACGCTTGAACATCGGCCATATCAGCCTTATGAGGCCACGGGGAAGGTAGGTATACAGCAGGGTAGGGCGGTCGATTTTGAGGCTTGTCTTGGCCCGATAGTGATATCAGGACTGGGAGTGAGGTTTTGGCCGCGTCGCACGGGTGGAGCATGCAGATGCCAGGACGGGATTATGGCGTGCGTGCGGTCTTGGAGGCGACAACCGGTCGGCGTTCCGTGACCAGTGAAGTGCGTCGGCCGGCGGAGAGTTGGTCGACGGCATCTCGGACGGTCAAGGCGATGCCGGCGGCGTCCAGACCACACTCGGCGAGCTGTTCGCGTCGCGTGCCGTGGGCGATGAACCGATCGTGGGGGATGCCCACGATGTGGAGGTGAGCGGCGGAGAGCCCGAGCTCGCGGGCGGTTTCGAGGACGGCGGAGCCGAAGCCGGCAGTCGTCGAGTGGTCTTCCAGAGTGAGGACCGGCCCACCGCGCGTGAGGGCCTCGGCGACCATGTCGCTGTCGATGGGCTTGGCGAAACGTGGGTTCACGACGCGGACATCCAGGCCGTGTTCTTGGAGGAGCTCTGCGGCGTCCAAGGCGTCGCAGCAGGTCGAGCCGTATGCGAGGATCGTGGCATCCGGACCGTCGCGTAGCATCGTTGACTGGCCGAGTACAAAAGGCGGCACGTGACCATCGGCGTAGATGGACTGCGGTACGCTGTCTCGCGGATAGCGGATCGTGGTTGCCTGATCCAGTTGGAGGGCGAACTTGAGCGCCGGGAGAATCTCATCACCGTGGCCCGGAGCCAGGACGACCATGTCCGGCAGGACGCGCGTGAATGCGATATCCATGAAGCCGTGATGGACGGGGCCGTCACTGCCGACGAGGCCCGCGCGATCCAGGCAGAAGATCACCGGCAGACGTTGCAAGACGACCTCCTGAAAGAGCTGGTCGAAAGCGCGTTGGAGGAACGTGGAATAGATCGCGACGACGGGGCGCAGGCCTGCCTTGCACATTCCGGCGGCGATGTCCACGGTCCCACTTTCCGCGATGCCGACATCGAGGAACCTTTTCGGAAAGGCTTCTTGAAACTGTTTGAGGCCGGTGCCATCCGGCATGGCAGCGGTGAGTGCGAAGACACGTTTGTCTTTTTGAGCGAGTTCAATCATCGCGCCGGCGAAGACCTTCGTGTAACTGCTCCCGCTTGCCTGCATTTGCACGCGGCGTCCTTCGAGCTTGAACGGCTTGGGACTGTGGAACTTCGTGGGTTCGGCGGTGGCCCAATCGGCGCCGCGGCCCTTCTCGGTATGGACGTGCAACAGGATGGGGTGCTGCACGTCCTTCGTGGCTTCGAGCAGTTCAACAAGGCCCCCGACATCGTGTCCGTCCATCGGCCCGACGTACATGAAACCGAGTTGTTCGAAGATCTGGTGCGGAGAGAGCGTCGCCTTCAAACTGGTTTTGAGGTGGTCAAGGGCTTCGAAGGTCGCTTTGCCGATCAGCGGGACTTGCGGCAGGTACTTCTTGATGCGCTTTTTGGTTTCTTCATAGACCGAGCTAACGCGGAACTTGGCGAGGTATTGTGCCATGCCCCCTTGCGTCGGCGCGATACTCATGGAGTTGTCGTTGAGCACGACGAGTAGTTGGCGGCGAAGCGTTCCGGCCTGGTTGAGGCCTTCAAAGGCAACCCCGTTAAAGATGCTGGCGTCTCCAACAACGGCCACGACGCGACGGCTGTCCTGAAGGACGGTGGCGCCGTGCGCGAGGCCGGTCGCGGTGGCGATGGCCGTGCCGGCATGACCGACGTTGAACAGGTCGTATTCGCTCTCGTCGATGTTGGGGAAACCGCTGATGCCGCCGGATTTGCGTAACGTGTCAAAACGCTCGTTGCGACCCGTGAGGAGCTTGTGAACGTATGCTTGGTGGCCGACATCCCAGAGCAGGCAGTCGGTCTTGAAGTCGAAGACGCGGTGGAGGGCGATGGTCAGTTCTACGACGCCAAGGTTGCTGGCAAGGTGGCCGCCATTTTGCGAGACAACGCTAATGATGCGCTTGCGGATTTCATCCGCGAGCTTGTCCAACTGGGCCATCGAGAGCCCGGCGAGGTCGGCCGGCCCGTGGATCTTGGGCAGCAGCGGTTTGGTCTTGGGTTTGGTTTTCATCAGTCTCCCGTCCGGCGGCGATCAGTGCCGCGCCCAAGAGGAAGCGGTTCGCGTTTGACCTTCAAGACAACGCGACCGTCGTTTGGCTTTGGGGGATGTCAATCATGCGTTCATCCCTGTCGGCCACAGGCGGCCGACGCAACCTCTTCTTCCACAATTTCACTATACCTCTCTCTCGATGACATATCGTGCGAGTGCCGCGAGTTGCTCTCCTGCGGGGCCGAACGGCTCCAATGCGGCGACAGCCTGATCGGCGTAACGCTTTGCGGTGCGCCGGCTCTCTTCCATATCTACGACGCGGAGGTAAGTTTGTTTGCCCGCGGCCGCGTCCTTGCCGGTGAGTTTGCCGATTTGCTCGACATTGGCCGTGGCGTCGAGCAAATCGTCCGCGATCTGGAAGGCCAGCCCCAAAGCATGGCCGTAGGTTTCGAGGGCCGATATTGTTTCCGGATCGGCGGAGGCGGCAAGCCCACCCAATCGGCAGGCGGACTGTATGAGCCGTGCGGTTTTGGCCGAGTGGATGCGATGCACCAAGTCGAGGTCGGGTGCGGCCGACTCGCCTTCGATGTCCAATGCTTCGCCCCCAATCATGCCCGCCGGACCGGTGGCGCACGCGAGTTCGTGAATCATGGAGACCGCGGTGACGGGATCGGCGACGTCCCGAGCCAGCACTTCAAAGGCCATGGCCAATAGGGCGTCTCCCACGAGAATCGCGGCGGCTTCGTCATAGACCTTGTGGCAAGTGGGTTTGCCTCGCCGGAGATCGTCGTTGTCAAGTGCCGGGAGGTCGTCATGGATGAGGCTGAAAGTATGGACGAACTCGATGGCAACTGCTGCGGGGAGGGCCGCCTTCCGCGTGCCACCGCACAATTCGCAAGACCAAAGCACAAGCGCCGGTCGAAGTCGTTTGCCGCCGGCTTCGATGCAATAACGAGCCGCCTCATGCAAGCGAGGCGAAATAGCCTCACAGCGAGACAGGGCAACCTGAAGGGCTGCGTTGGCTTCATCCGCCGTGGTTCGGAGCAATGTAAGAATGTTCTGACGAGCGGCGACGGTCATCCACGCACGACCCCAATGAGATGAGTGGTTTCGATCCGGCATCACAATAGAACGAGGCCGAAGCGATTCGGCGAGCCAGGGCGGTCGGTGCAATTCAGCCATCCCAAAAACCGACTATTCCGGGCCAAGGGACCATTGTACCCGAACCAGGGTTGCCGAAAGGGCCATTATTGTGTTTGTCGAAAATTTTGAAAAATATGACAGCCGCGTGGTGGGGATCGTTCCGGTGAGGGGGCAATAACAAGCAACCCCTCTCGCACCAAAACAAATCCGCGGCGGGGAATACTGCCGGATGCCTCCGCATGCGTTCCTTCAACCTTGGCGCCGCCGTTTCCCGTCAGATATCGAGCTGTTTGGAGAGTTTTTTCATCGCCTTGTAGTAGTCGAGTGACTTTTGGTAGGGCTCCCTGGCCTCTTCCTTGGCTACCTTGAGGGCCTTCGCCTGCGTCTTGACCGCCAGATCGATAAGGCCTGCTTCGAGTTGGACACGTGCGAGGAGGGCGAGGGTCTCGGCGTCCGGGGTTTCGGCGAGTTTGATCAGACGGCTCGTCGCGCCCACGAGTAGTATCGGGTCGCGATTCTCGGGCGGTTCACTGAGTTCGAGCTGCGCAACATAACTGAGCGATTCCGAGTCATCCTTGAACGCGCTGAGGATCTTCTCGTTCCAGGCGAGGATCTCACTTTGTCGGTCGAAGGTGATGAGCATCTTTCGCCTGATGAGGTATGGCTGGAGCTTCTCCGGCCGGAGGGCGATCATCTGCTCGAGGATTTCAAAAATCCGCGCCTCATTGCGGGTTGCGTACGTGGCTTGAAGTTCGGCCATGAGCTTGTCGTACTTTTCTTCGACGATCGAAGCACTCTTGGCTGCCTGGATGTCGTATTTGCCGGCGATGACCTTCCGAAGGACGGCGTCCATTTCCTCCGTGTCGAGCGGATTCCCATGCCAGACGACGATGCCGGTTTTGTTGACGATGAAGGCGTGTGGAATCGTGGGGATGTCATCCGTCCAGTCGGAAGTGGTGGCCATGTCATTGTCGACACCGACGTAGTAGGGCATGTCGCGCTTCTTGCCTTTCGTTTCGGTGTTGACGAATTTGGAAATCGTTTCGGATTCCTCGTTGCTCACCCCAATGACGATGAGGCCATCCTTCTGGTGCTTTCGGTGGAGATCCGCGAGGTGTGGAATACTGTTCCAGCAAGGTCGGCACCAGGTCGCCCAGAACTCGACGATGAAGATGTGCTTGTCCGCCTCTTTGCCGGCGGGCAGCGCGGGCGGCTCCTGATTGACCCACTTGGCGACATTGACCGGCGGCGCCTTGTCGCCGATTCCCGGGCTGGCGAGGAGCGCCGAGGGGAATAGGACCTGAAGCATGAGGGCGACGATGATCAGTGGGCCAATGCGATTCATGGCAATCTGCCTTTCTTCCTCGGGGTAGCTTGTTTTCCTTGGCGTAGCCTATCTGCTTCGGCGGCACGGGGGATGTTTTTTCTGTCTTTGGCTGAACCGTTTCGATGGTATCCTAACGGACATGGACGGTTCGGGAAAAGAAAAAGCGGAAGGGACGACGCTGGCACTCTATCGGGGCGAAATCCACCCGTGCCCGTATCTTCCGGACCGGGCCGCGAGAAGTGAGGGTTTGGCGGTCTCCCGAATGGATGGGGAAATTTACCGACAATTGATGGACATGGGTTTTCGGCGGAGCGGGCGGTTTGTGTATCGAACGGCGTGTGAGAACTGTCGCGCGTGCGTGCCCTTGCGAGTGCCGGTCGACGGCTTTCTGGCGAGCCGGTCTCAGCGTCGTGTCTTGCGTCGCAACCGTGACGTGGAGGTCGAGATCGGAAGACCCGCGTGCACGGATGAGAAATGGCGGGTCTATGTTGACTACCTTCGGTATCAGCACGACGGGACCATGAGCGAGGAGCGGGAGGATTTTGAGGCGTTCTTGTACGCCGACGTGACAGACACACTCGAGATGGTCTACCGGATCAAGGGGCGGATCGCAGGTGTGGGGATCGTGGACGCTTGCCCCGGCTGTTTGTCATCGGTGTATTACTACTTTGATCCCGCCGATGCCAGACGGAGCTTGGGGGTGTTCGGCGTTTTGCGCGAGATTGAGGAGTGTCGTCGCCAAGGGCTCGCCTACTGGTACGCGGGCTACTACGTGTGCGAATGTGACCGGATGAACTACAAGGCGGACTATCGTCCGTATGAGCTTCTTGGAGAGGACGGAGTCTGGCGAGCATAGCCTCATGCTTTAGGCCCGCGAAAAAAACAAGTCGCACATCTCATCGGTCGCATTCGCATCTGCTGCACATCTAATAGGCTGCACTCTTATCTGTTGCACCTCTCACATATGGGTGGTACGGGATTCTTGCCCGTGCGATGACGGGCGGGACGCCCGTACCACCCTTACCACCTTCGCGATCACGGGGCGGGGCATTCTTGTCGGGTGTCGGCTGTCGAAGATTGCGGGAAATCCAGGTTCGACGCTGGGGTTGGACGCTCCCCGATCTCTTCAAGGCGTTGTGGGGACACGCCGAGCCCTGAGAGACTGCACATCTTTTACCGGAATGAACTCAAGCCGGATTGCTAGCAGCCGATAAGGACCAAGCCGAGGATCGGTCCGCTATTCGCGGTGCGACCGCACGGAGTGCGGGGCTGGCTTCCACCGAATGAGGACCTTCCGTGCGATTGTGCGAAGGCGCTGAAAGCCAGCGGCAATCATCCAATTATTCTGGGACATTGGGGCCGCGCTGGGGGGGCGGCCCTCTATGTCCACCTCCATCAGCACACGCACCCTCACTCCCACTTCCATATCGAATGACACAGCAGGTACCCGCTGAACCTATAAAGAACAAGCTTCGACGAAGAAGGGTTTGGCTCATTGACGTTTTGGGATCGGGATATCCAGCTTCGCCATCGCGAGTTTGAGGTCGGTCCAGGCTTTCGCCTTCTCACCTGGGCTCCGTAGCAGATAGGCCGGGTGATAGGTGGGCAAGAGGGGGATCGGTTCACCGATCATCGTGCTGCCGCTGGGATAGAAATCGTGGAATCTGCCACGGAGTCGGCCGATTCCCTCCCTCGTGCCGAGCAGGGTCTGCGCGGCAGGGGCGCCGAGGGCGATAATGAGCTCAGGCTGAATGATGTCGATCTGCCGCCAGAGGAAGTCCTTGCATGCGAGGATTTCGTCAGATGCCGGGTTACGGTTGTTCGGCGGGCGACACTTCAACACGTTGCAGATGTAGACGTCTTCTCTGCGGAGCCCCATGCCTTTCTGAATCATGTCCGTCAACAGCACGCCCGCTCTGCCCACGAATGCCTCGCCCTTGATGTCCTCATCGTGACCGGGAGCTTCTCCGACGAACATGATCCTGGCCGTGGGGCGGCCTTGACCGAAAACCGTTTTCGTCCGTTTCTGGGCGAGGCCGCACTTCGAGCAATGGCGGACTTCGTCACGGTCGATGGCGTCGAGTGCGGAACGCCGTCGCTCGGTCTCTTCCGATGGAATGGGGGGACGTTTGGGCAGCGCCTCTACACCTGGGATGGCGGGAACCCCACTCGGGGGTTTTTGTATTTGTCTTGGTATTCGTTGTTGTGCGGGTTCGGGGAGGTGCACAGGCAGCGCCTGCACCCCCAGAAGGGCATCCGTTTCAAAACGGCTTTTGAGCGCGGCTGCAAGGTCGGGTTGTATCTCGGAACTCATGGTTCTTCACTGTCTCCCGATGGGAGGGCGTGAAGCCCTCGCCTTCAGGCGACTCCTTA